>JACUUP010000087.1 GCA_014859225.1 Candidatus Aerophobota bacterium | reverse complement strand
GGGGCGTGTGGCTAACCGACTTAACCTTGGTGGTAGCAACTTCACTGTGGATGCCGCCTGTGCATCCTCCCTGGCCGGCCTTGAGGTTGGTATCAAACAGCTGCAGGCAGGAGACTGCGATGTCGCTCTGGTTGGTGCAGTTGATGGGACTACCCATGCATTTGCTTATCTTGCCTTTTCTAAAACTTACGCCCTTTCACCCCGGGGACATGCCCGTCCCTTTGATGATAGTGCAGATGGAACTGTTATCAGCGAAGGTGCAGCGGTCTTAATACTAAAGCGACTTGACGATGCAAAAAGAGATGGCGATGACATCTATGCAGTGATTAAGGGAATCGGTAGCTCCAGTGACGGACGCAACCGCAGCCTGGTTGCTCCCCATCCAGGAGGAGAAATTAGCGCTCTAAAGCGAGCCTACCAGGATGCAAATATAGACCCTGTCAGCGTAGAACTTATTGAGGCACACGGAACAGGAACAGCTATCGGGGATAAAGTTGAAATTGACTCACTCTGTCAGGTTTTTCAAAATGCAAACTCTTTTAGTCAGCGCTGCGCTATTGGTTCAGCAAAATCAATGATAGGACACTGCAAGGCAGCAGCAGGTATGGCTGGACTTATAAAAACAGCTCTTGCACTTAAACATAAAGTTTTACCACCAACAATTGGAGTTGATAAACCAAACTCACTTGTTGATTTTAAAAAAACTCCCTTTTACATAAACACGCAATCTCGAGCCTGGTTTAAAAACCGAAGCGCTTATCCACGACGTGCCGGAGTCAGTGCCTTTGGTTTTGGAGGAACTAACTTTCATGTGATACTACAAGAATACACGCATGATTTTGGCAGCTCCTCTCATCTTAATCTTAATCCACGCCCGGCTGAAATTTTCTCCTGGGCTCGCTCATCTGGCACTGAGCTTGAGGATACCATCAAACATTTATCTTCACAACTTGAAAAAAATGAGCTTACCGACCTTGCCCAGTTAGCCTACTCTGTGTTTGTTGACGAGGAGAATAATAAAGCTGCCACCAGTAGCGAACAAAGCTTCCAGCTAAGTATTGTGGCAAATTCTATCCAGGACCTTCAGGAAAAGCTTAAAGTCGCCCTGAAGGAAATTCCTCTCAAAAACTCTTTTAATAAACCTCAGGGTATTTACTATTCCGAAGTTAGTTTAAATAAAGATAGGGATGTGTGTTTTCTTTTTCCTGGACAGGGCTCCCAGAGAATAAATATGCTGCAGGAGCTTGTTATATCAAATCCCAGGCTTTATCCCATCTTTGAGCTGGGGGATAAATTATTAAAGGACTTTTTTGAGCAGTCTCTTTCCCGATATATCTATCCACCTGCGGTATTTTCAGAGGTAGAGAGGGAAAAGCAGCAGGTAAAAGTCAGCGAAACCCAGATTGCCCAACCTGCCCTTGCTCTGATTGACCTTTTTGCTCATAACCTGCTGAAAACCTACGGTATAGAGGCAAAGTTTATGGCGGGTCACAGCTTTGGTGAATATGTCGCCTTGTGTGCGGGGGGAGCTTTTTCTCAAGAAGAACTGATTTTTCTCTCGGCAATACGGGGAAAACTGGTGCAAAAGGTAAGCAAAACTAACCCGGGGGCTATGGCTGCTGTTCATGGAGATGCGGAAAAGGTCAGGATAGCACTTGAAGAATCTGGTATACCTTTTAGCTTAGCCAATATTAATTCCCCGAATCAGGTGGTTATCGCCGGAGCATCTTCGCTTCTTGAGCAGGCAGTTAAAGTTTTAAATTCAAAAGGTTTTCCTGTTAGAAAAATTCCCGTTAACGCTGCCTTCCACACCCCCCATATGAATGAGGTAAGCAAAAAACTTGCAAAAGAGCTTACAAAGATTAACTTTCATAAACCTCAATGTAAAGTTTACAGTAACACAACTACAAATCCTTATCCTGATTCATCCAGAAATATTCAAGCCTTATTGGCACGCCACATAAAAGAGCCTGTTCAGTTTGAAAAACAAATTCTGAAAATATACCAGGCAGGAGCAAGAATTTTTATTGAAGTTGGTCCAGGACAGGTTCTTACCAGACTAACTAAAGACATCCTTGGTAGTAAATCACATGTAGCCTTATCCATTGACCAAAAAGGCTCATCCAGCTATCTACAATTTGCACACATCCTCTGTCAAATGAAGAGTCTTGGTCTTGCGGTCAATTTAAAACCCTGGTTTGATAACAGAGGACTTTGCAGTATGAGTGTTGATGAGCTTCTTAAAAAAGAAAAAGCTTATACAAACCCCGGCTCTTTAACCTGGCGAATCAATGGAGGCAAAGCAAGACCCTGGTATTCAACCAGCTCATCTAAATCAATCCAGCCCTCAGTTAATGAGCACCAAAAAACCTTAGATAATAGCCTCCCCATTATCAGTCAATTTCAGGAAAATATGAAAGAGTTTCTCAAAATACAGCAGGAGCAGCAAAAACTCACAGAACGCATCATGGCTTTGCAGGAAAAAATAATGAATTTTTATTTAAACAAGGACGATGGAACTTCGCCAGAAGCTAATATCCAGGAAGCTAAGTTGCCGCAAAAATCATCAAAACGCACCATCCTCACTGGCACTGTTCCCCCTGCTCCCGTCCTGCCCCAACTACCCGCATCAGATATCTCACCTTCGCTAAGTAAAAAAGAAGAATTTTCCTCTATCCTGGCTGATGAAACTAAACCCGCGGAAATGGATGAGGTCCAGATGCCCGAACCAAATCCTCCTGTTGCAGACACAAATTCTACCACGCTTGAGCAAATCCCAAGCACCGAGGAATTTCAAAAAAGCCTTTTACAAACGGTAAGTGAGCGAACCGGCTATCCTGCAGAGATGCTCGGCATTGACCTTGACCTGGAAGCTGACCTTGGCATTGACTCAATTAAACTGGTTGAGATTATCAGTGCCATGCGTAGATACCATACTCTTTTGCAGCAGGATGAGGAGAAGATTGTAGATACATTTACCCAACTAAAGACACTTAGAAATATCCTGGACTGGTATGATGGAAATCGGTTAAAAATTGAGAAAACTAATGCTGCACCCGCAGCGCAGAATATAGCATCTGAATTAGTGTTGCCCCGCCCAGAAACCTCCAGGGCCCCGGAGAAGATTGATAGTATTTCTACTGACCCTGTGCAGCGATATATACCGAGATTAGTTTCCTCTTCCCTGGGTGGTCCTTTTAACCAGAACTGCTTCCCCGGGGAGCATCTCATTCTGCTTATTGGTGAGGCACCAGGGCTAAGTGCCACCCTGCATAAAGTAGCAGTCGCCGAGAGGTATCATGTGCGACAAATTATTCCGGGTGAAAGGACAAAGGTATTGAGAAATAACTGCTTTGAAGTGAATCTTTCCTCGCTTGAATCCATCCACGAATTACACTCATTGATAAGCAAATCCGGAGACATCGTGGGTGGTATATTTAATCTCATGGGTGTAGTAAGAGCTACTTCTAATAATAACGCCTATGGCGAAAATCTGGAGGCTGTTAGAGACCTTTTCCTTTTAATTAAGGTCTTTGAAGCTGATTTGAAAAAAAGTGCCCGTAGTGGTGGCGGTCTACTGGTGAACTTTTCCGGTATGGGTGGTGGATTCGGATTTGAGGGAAATCTCTCATTTCCTGTTGGTCAGGCAGGATGCATTGGTTTATGCAAAAGCATCGCCAGAGAATGGCCCGAGATTAAGGTTAAATGCATAGATGTTGCTCTTGATACAGCTCCAGAAATTCTATCGGCAAGAATCTGGCAGGAGTTAACAGCTCGGGATGACGATATAGAGATTGGTTTAACTAAGAAAGGTCGCTGGAAAATTGAGCTGGAAAAAGATACCTTAGAGGAAAAAACCTTTTCATCCCCACCCATTGACTCTCAATCGCTAATCCTAATTACCGGGGGAGCCCGTGGAATTACCGCTGAGGTTACCCTGCAACTTGCGGCAAAATATAAGCCACAGCTTATCATCATTGGGCGCACCCCTTTTTTACATAATGAATCCTCGGAAACAAAAAAGTTACACAGTCCCCAGCTTCTAAGAAAATACTTTACCGAAAAGCTGCAGCAAAAAGATGCTCGTATTACTCCAAGAATGATTGAAGAGTATGTTCAAAAAATCCTTAAAGAAAGACAGGTTCGCAGTAACCTTTTGCGGATGGAAAAAGCTGGAGCAAGAGTGCACTACTTTGCACTTGACCTTTGCCATGAGGAACGATTCGCAAATTTTCTTAAAGAGATTTACCGAAGGTGGGGAAAAATTGATGGAGTTATTCATGCTGCAGGAGTTATTGAAGATAAACTAATTAAAGATAAAAGTGCTGAATCATTTTCCCGGGTTTTTTTCACCAAAACTTGCCCGGCAAAGGTCCTGGCAGAAAAATTACAACCTGAAACATTGAAATTCCTCGTCTTTTTCTCCTCAGTTGCCGCACGTTTTGGTAACGTCGGTCAATCCGACTATGCGGCGGCAAACGAGGTTTTGAACAAATTAGCTTTGCGTCTTGACCGTGAGTGGCCGGCACGCGTTGTATCCATCAACTGGGGTCCCTGGGAGCTGGGCATGGTGTCTGAAGAGCTCAGGAAAGTTTACAGCTCCAGGGGTATCAATCCCATTGCGGTTTCAGAGGGAGTAAAGTTTTTTATGCAAGAACTGGAGCAAAATACCCTTCATGCTCCCGAGGTGCTTATCAGTCGCAGTCTCAAAGAAATTGCTCAGGTCTTTTCCGGGAATTTGAACATATGAGTTCATCTGATATCGCCATTGTAGGTATGGCTTGCATTTTTCCGGGGGCAAAAGACCTCTCACAGTTCTGGTTCAATATAGTTAATGGAGTGGACTTTACCACTGAGAGCTCACCCAAACACCCGGATACCGAAGAGTATATCCCTCTCAACCTGTCCTCTCTTATTGATACCGCTTTGAAAGATGCTGATATAACCTGGGATGATGAAACTCAAGCAGGAGCTGATTTAATTATACACTGGGCAGGTTATCCTGATAAAAATCTAAACTCCTTTTTCGCTGAGAATAAGAGTTTTTCTAATTTAATAAAAACCGGCTACATAATAAATGATATTCATGCATCCCCTCTCATTGCTGTAAAGCAAGCTATTAATCGCTTGCGTCAGGGACACTGTGATGTAGCAATTGTGGGCGGGATATACACGCATGATAAATATTCATGCACATTAGAGTTGGAAAAGATAATTTCTCCCTGTATTGATGGTATTTCTATAAGCTGGGGAGCAGGGGTAGTTGTCCTCAAACGAGAAGAAGATGCAAAGCACTGCAACAATCGTATGTATGCCATCATTAAAGGCGCACAGATAAAACCAGAAACCATTGGCTATCTGGAAGCTGATGCTATTGTTATTGGCAATACTAAAAAAGCCGGAATAGAAACTCTTAAATCCTTTTTTGACCAAAGACACAAAGAAAAAACGATTTGCCCCGTAGGCTCTATAAAATCAATGATTGGTCATACCATTAGTGCTGCGGGCATCGCTTCCCTGATTAAAGTGGCTCTTTGTCTATCCAACAAAATTATTCCACCTGCCATTAACTGCGATAAAACTAAGATAAAACTTAAAGATGCACCATTTTATATCAACACTCAAATCTATCCCTGGATACATGATATATCTCTTGCCCCGAGAAGAGCTGCTATTAATATTTTGGGATTTAACGAAACAGGTATCCATTTAGTTCTGGAAGAGGTGCCTGAGAAAAAAGGAAAATCTTTCATGCGGGAGATTAAACCTGGATTGGAATGGGAAACTGACTTAATAGTATTTAGTGCCCGGGACCTAACTGAACTTTTGGTTAAAATACAGAAATTGCAGCAATTCTTAGAAAAAAATCAAATGGATTTGCAACTTGAAGATATTGCTTATACACAGTATCTGCATTTTGTAGAAAGCTATCCTCATCTAATGGCA
>JACUUP010000086.1 GCA_014859225.1 Candidatus Aerophobota bacterium | reverse complement strand
CAATTGACAGAAAAGAAAAAAAATCCATAATGGTAATGCTCAGGAAAAAATAGCAAAATCGGGGCAAGGTTTCCAACAAAGAGATGTTATTTATTTTATTTCAAGCTTCAACTGAAAAGAGAAAAAAGGCATGGCTTTTAGAAGTGCTGTTTCTAACAGTTTTTGTTTTTTTTCTTTCTGGGAAGCTAAACGCAGGGGTGTTAGCAGATGATGCAGTAAAATACGCCGTGGCTTTACTTCCCACGCCAGTTTTAAACACTCCTCATTTTGCTGATGTTTTTGGGGGAAGCGATGGAAAAACTTTGCGCATGGATAAGGAAAACAAAATACTGGAACTTGAATTTATTTCTTTCCCCCAAACAGTTTTTAACATTGAAGAAGTTATTAAGAAGGGTACTAAAGTAATATACAAGATTACAACGGATGATTATCCTTATTCCTCACAAAAAGGTTATTTTGTTGATGCACGATTTGTAAAGGTGCTAACAGAAAGACCCCCCAACCGATTAAGGCAAATGCCTCCTCAAGAGCGTATAATTTTTAATCTTTTATCCGCCCAGGGTTCAAGCTATCTGTGGGGTGGTAATTGGAAAGATGGTATCCCGGAAATGCTTTCTTATTATAAGCCAACCTATGCTCTTTCTGAACAAATTCAGGCAAGATGGATTTTAAAAGGCTTTGATTGTTCCGGGCTTCTCTATTATGCTACAGATGGCTACACGCCCCGAAACACAAGTTCTCTGGTAAACTACGGTTTGCCCGTTAAAATAGCTGATTTGAACATGGAAGAAATCGTGCAAAAGGTAGAGCCTCTGGATATAATCGTGTGGATAGGACATGTTATTATTATTCTGGATAAAGAAAGAGTAATTGAATCTCGCCTGAAATATGAAAATCATGAAGGAGAACTTGCGGCGGGAGTAAGAATTCGTGCACTTAAAGAGGTATTGAGAGAAACCTGGCAGAAAAGGATTCCTGTAGATAGTTATGCACATGAAGTGGGGGAGGGGAGAAACAAATTTGTTATTCGCAGATGGTTCGGGCACATTGAAGGACAGCAGTATGAATAGATTGTTGAGTGATGAGAAGACGAAGTTACCAGGAATCTAAAGTGATGATGACCTATATTATTAGCAAGATATATGTAAGGTTGTTGGTTGTAAGGTTTGTCCTGAAAGCTGGAGTATATATCGTTCGCGAACAAAACCTGTATGGAAACATTGAAAAGTACCTGTTTTCAGATTGGATAATGCGCAGATTATGCTATCCATTTGTTTTTCAAAAAATCCTCTGGAACGCACTTGCCTTAAGAATCCCTACCTGGTTTATTCAGTTAATCGTGTTTTTCATCTTCAGGACAAGTACCATCAGCGTGGTGGGGGAAGAGAATCTGGGGGGAGTGGAAAAAGAAAGAGAGCGGCTGCTCTTTGCTTTCTGGCACGGCGATTATACTTTGCTGCTATCTTCTATACGCACACACAAATCCGTGGCATTGGTCCATTCATCATTGCGCGGAAACTATATTGCGCAAATATTCTCTGCATTTAACTATCAAATTATACGAACGTCGGCAGATGGAAGGTCATTGCGAGCTTTCATTAGAGCGATTGGTCAGGGTTATGCAGGATTTATTGCCGTTGATGGTCCTCAAGGACCTGCACATAAAGCAAAACCCGGGGTAATTTACATTGCCAGGAAGGCAGGAGCAAAAATTATCCCCCTTGGGATAGAAGCTCGTAGAGGATTTGTATTTAAAGGGCGGTGGGATAATCATGTGATTCCCCTGCCGTTCAACCGCATTACCGTTCATTTGGGAAAATCCATAGATGTTAAGCCTGGTGATTCACTGGAAATGAAAGAGGCGGAATTGACAAGGTCGCTCAGGGAGTTAACCAACAGCAAAAAAGGAAGAGCCTCGTTATTACCAATTAGACAGTGAGAGAGTGGTGAAATTTGACATAATCTAAAAATTATGATATAATATAACTCGTTAAATAAATATATACGGATTTTTTAGTGCGTTCATTTTGTGAGAGTAGTTATCTCTGTGCTTGGTTGGGCTCCCTCCTGTGGTTATCCTTTATGGACAAACAAAGGTTTGTCTCCAACAGAGAAAATAATCTCCGATGAATACCTCAAAAAAATAACAAGATGTTTTCTACTAAATACTGTCAGAGCAGGAAAATAAGACTTGAGTGGACAAGCTGGAAATTCTTTATCTTATCCAGTGAACTTTTAAGTCTGCTACAATTAACCAATAAATTATTGGGAGGAGGTGATATATATGCCAGAAGAAGGAACAGTTAAATGGTTCAATGACCGTAAAGGTTATGGATTTATCTCAAGAGCAAACGGCGAAGATGTCTTTGTACATTTTTCCAGTATCGCTGGTGATGGATTCAAGAGCTTGCAGGAAGGTGACCGAGTATCATTTGAAGTTCAAAGTAGTGAGCGAGGCCCTCAGGCAGTTAATGTAACAAAACCAAGGTAACATTCAGAACCTAATGACCCGGTTGAATGATTATGTTTCAAGTTAAAAATTAGAATTTTGGCTTAATTTGTATGATTTCAACCGGGATCAAAACAGATAGCTTTTCACGTTGTATTTCCAGGATGTACCTTCATGTCAATATTGACAGAGAAAGAAAATAGTATATTCTATCATCAGCATTTTTTGCGAATCAGATTAATTTTATATGGCCAGCTAAGACTTGCCAGTGTAGTGCTTGTCTTACAAGTAGCTTACCCTGACAGCAAAAATCTGCTTGATTAGTTAAGCTAATCATAATAATATGCTCTTTAGCATTTTTATAGTGAAAAAGAATGAGGAAAAAGTATCCATTGCCCTAAGGTAATGGAAAAAGGAGAAAAGATGGCTAAAAAACTCTATGTAGGAAACCTTTCCTACAAGGTGACTGAAGATGATCTCAAGGATCTCTTCAAGGAATTCGGGGCGGTAAGCGAAATCAATGTCGTTACTGATAGGGCTACCGGAAAACCTCGGGGCTTTGGTTTCGTGGAATTTAGTTCTAACGAGGATGCAGATAAGGCAATTAAGTCTCTCAATGGAAAGATGTTTCAGGATAGAGAAATTGTTGTGAATGAGGCTCGCCCCCGGAGAAATAGTGGTGGAGGTGGCGGATTTAGACGGTATTAGTGCATTCTCTAGTAGAAAGAACATGGGCTTTGTAACGAACTCAAGAGAAAAAAGCAAACTGTAAACTAAATGGTGGTTGATTGAAGCGATGGTGTCTAAATGGAGCTGACATTGCTTAAACAACCACCATTTATAGCAGAGAAAATAGCACATTTTATGTAAATGCTCAGCGAACCCTATCTAAGAAAAAATTTTCTAATCCGAGTTTTGGGCTTTTTTTTGCTGTTGACAACAGGCTTGTTAATTTATGAGATAAATGGACAACAAATCGCTCTCAGTGAAGAGACATTCCATTCTTTGCCCATAGAGATATGTTCTGTTGTGCAACCAGACAAGTTTTTTAGTATTGAAGCCGAATATCCACAATTCAAGACGGCTGCTTCAGATTTCAACCAGAGGATTGCCGATTTGATTTGGGGTAAAATCAATGAATTTAAAGAGACATCATGGGATAACTGGAAAACTAAACTGGATAATATATCTTCCGGAGAAACATTACCTTTAAGTCCCGAAATACCTTTTCCATTTATCGCCTCCTGGCAACCAACCCAGCTCAACAACAGATATTTGAGTTTTACCATAAAGATGTATTATTTTACGGGTGGTGCCCATGGTGATGAGGAAATTTATGCTTTTAACTACGATATGGTAAGGAATAAAGAAATACACATAGAAGATTTTCTTGGCTTTTCTCAGGAAGCACTAAAAAAGATATCGGAAATTTCGGCTAAGGATATCATGAGCCAGCTTCAATGTAAGGGCTGGGAAGAAGTCACTCACCTAAAAGAGATGGTCAACGATGGAGCAGCACCTGTTTTTGACAATTTCGGGAATTTCAATTTTGACAGCTACAGTCTCATCATCTATTTCCAGAAATATCAGGTGGCACCGGGTGCAGCCGGGCTATTAACCGTTACAATTTCAAGGACAATTCTGGAATAAAAATTCTGTCCTGGTAGATGAGATTAAATAACCTATTTTAAACACAAATGAGCTGGCAATACACTCCTTATATATGGCCTTTGGTGATAAGCGCCCTCACCTCCGTGATTATTATTCTGGTTGCCTGGAAGCGGCGTCACATCCCTGGCTCACTACCTTTAATGTTTATAGGGGGATGTGTACTTCAATGGTCGCTATGCAATGTGCTTGAGCTTGGAAGTATTGAGCTTTCAGCTAAAATTTTCTGGGCAAACCTGCAATACTTTGGCATACTTATTTTGCCGGTTATGTGGCTTGTTTTTGCTCTGGAATATACTGCACGGGATAAGTGGTTGGCAAAGCGTAATTTTATCCTGTTGCTTATCGTCCCTGCCATAACATTAATACTTGCCTGGACTAACGAATCTCACGGCCTCATACGCTACAACGTTAGATTGGATACAGCAGGTCCTTTTTCCGTTGTAGCCAAGGAATATGGAGCCTGGTTTAAAATTCAAATAATCTACTCCTACATGCTACTTTTTGTGGGTACGCTCCTTCTTTTGCAAATACTTCTCCGGCCACCATATTTTTATCGTAAACAAGCTATAATCTTGCTTGCTGGGGTTTTGACCCCCTGGGTAGCAAATATTATGTATATCACCGGTTTCAATCCGATTCCCCGGTTAGACATAACTCCACCTGTGTTTGCTGTATCTGGTTTAATTATACTCTGGAGTATCTATCGATTTGAGCTTCTGGATATGATGCCCCTGACGCGTGATGTTATATTTGAAGATATGAGTGATGGTATCATCGTGTTGAACGCTCTTAATCGCATCCTGGATACGAATCCTGCCGTAGAAAATATTACCGGTTATAAAAGTGCGGAACTAATTGGAAAAGTATTAACTGATGTAATACAACCTTCATCGGTTAAGTTAGCTGAGTATCTTGGCGGCAAGGAAAAATTGCAGGTAGAAATAGTCCTGGGAGAGAAAGAGAAAATATGCTACTACGCTCTTACCGTTTCCCCCCTTTATAGTCGACGGAATATCATTATCGGCCGCATGGTTACTTTACGAGACATCACCAAGCAAAAACATGCAGAGATAGCTCTGCAGGAATCAAAACAAAAAATAGAGGGTTTGCATGAAATAGCGCTTCGCTTTGATACTTGCCAGACAGAAGAAGAGATTTACAGGTTAAGCATTTTGGCAGCAGAGAAAATTCTAAAATTTTCAACGTGCCAGTTCATTGTGAGAGAGGAGGGCAAGCCAGTCATTAAGATAACCTTACCTGAGTCTGCAACCAGCAAACAATTCAAATCAAAAATTAGCCTGCCGGTGAGTGAAACAAGTACAGCTGAGGTCTTCTCGGTGAAAGAAGATGTTTTCGCTAAAGATAGCATTGGCCTGCTTGAGATTTTACTTAGCCATACCAGGGAAAATTTAGAAAGAGTTCATCTACAAAAAGAACTAAAAGAGCAAGCTATTCGTGACCATTTAACCGGTGTATATAACCGCCGTTATTTTTCTCAAATAATTAATAAGGAAATAAAACGCGCCCGCCGATACAACTCTCCTATTGTCTTTTTGATGATTGATATTAATAGATTTAAAGAAATTAATGATATATTCGGTCATCAAACAGGAGATTTCATGCTTCAACGGGTAGCAAAGATGTTGCAAGAAGAGTTGAGGGAGACTGACATCATCATTCGCTACGGTGGAGATGAATTTCTGGTATTGCTTTTAGATGTAAAAGAGGATATAGAAACCTTAATCCAAAGGATTAGAAATGCTTTTTCCCTGTGGAATGAAAAAGAGCCACTGGTTAATTTTCCCGTAACATTAGCCATAGGCTTTAGTTAC
>JACUUP010000263.1 GCA_014859225.1 Candidatus Aerophobota bacterium | reverse complement strand
TTGAAGGGTCTTTAGCTTCCGAAAGTGCTGTGAAGCTTGCCATGAAAAATCGACCAGAGGCAAGATACTTTATCGTTTTTGAGCATGGTTATCATGGGAGAAATCTTTCCACTATGGCTTTATCCTGGAACGACCCGAAAAGTCCCTTCTCTTACTTTAAGGAAAATGTAATTAAGGTACCAGAGGCTTACTGCTATCGCTGCAAGTTCAACCTGAGCTATCCTTCCTGTAATTTTGCATGTGCCAGCTTTCTGGAGGAGACTATTGAAAGAAATAAAGAGGAGGGAATAATTGCTGTAATGATGGAGCCGGTTCAGGGAAACGGAGGACAAATTTCTTTTCCTTTTGAGTTCCACCACAAGGTAAGAGAGATATGCAATCATCAGGATGTCCTCTTAATCTATGACGAGATTCAGACAGGTTTTGGACGAGTTGGAAAGATGTTTGCCTCCGAACTTTATCAGGTTGTTCCTGACATTTTAGTTTTTGGTAAAGCAGTTGCTGGAGGTTTACCTTTAGCTGGAATAATGGTGCGGGACAATTTGAGGGGATTTGCTCCCGGTGAGAATGCCTTTACCTTTGCCCATTTTCCCCTCTCTCTGGTGGCAGCTCTTGCTACTATTGACGTTCTAAAAAAAGAAAATTTACTCCAAAGATGCAACATATTGAATCAGTATATCACAGACCAATTAAATAACCTTAAGGAAAAATACGAGATTATAGGAGATGTCCGGGGTCCAGGTCTTGCCATAGGGATAGAACTGGTTAAGGATAGAGATACGAGAGAGCCGGCTGTTAACGAGGCTAACCAGGTGGTAAAACTTGGTCTTGACAGAGGTATTATGTTTGGAATATCTAAGTACGCAGGCTTAGGGAATGTAGTAAAGATAAAACCTCCCCTGGTAATAAGTGATGCGGAGGTAGAAAAAGTACTCTCAGTTTTTGAAGAGTGTATTGAGAAGGTGCAAAGATAGAAAATATAGATGCCAACACCTTTACAGGAGTGTATAATGATGAAAAGAGAATGGACATTAGACTCACTTCGGGAGTATGGAGAGCAG
>JACUUP010000005.1 GCA_014859225.1 Candidatus Aerophobota bacterium | reverse complement strand
TACATACCTGCGGCATAAGCGGCAAGCATTGCTGCCCCAAGGCAGGTGGCTTCAAATGTGTGGGGGATAAAAACAGGGATTCCTGTTATATCAGCTAAAATCTGCCGCCAGAGAGTGCTTTTTGCTCCTCCTCCTAAAAGGATAATTTTTTCAATTTTTTTATTCAGAGAGGCTTCCATCCCATCGTATAAAAACTTTTGTTCAAAGACGATGCCCTCCATAATAGCCCTGTAAAGATGGGCTCTACCTGTATCCCCGCTCCACCCAATTACAATACCCCGGGCAAGAGGGTCCCAGAAAGGAGCAGCAGCGGCTTTCCAGTAAGGAACCATCAATAATCTTGGGCTTTGCGGTTTAACCCTGGATGCCAGAATCTCAAGGAGCTCTTCTGCGGAAATGTTATCAATTTCAGATAGTTTTCTTTCATTATGGGCAAACTCCTTTACAAACCAGCTTATAGTAAAAGTCCCTCCGGCGATTAAACTTTCAGCTATATAGCTTCCAGGAACACATCCACACAGAGTGCGAAAAGTTTTTCCGGTTACATATTCTGGAGAAAAAAACTCTGACACAACTGCTGTCCCCAAATTTAAAGAGGCATAACCTTCCTCAACCACACCCGCTCCAAGTGCGGCACACTGACCATCTCCTCCTCCTGCTACAACCGGGACACCTTCTAACAAACCCAACAAAGAAGCTGCCTCCCGGGTAAGAGTGCCTACAACTTCTCCCGGTGGACAAAGCTCGGGAAACTGCTCTTCCCTCACCCCTATAATTTCCATAACTTGCTTACTCCAGCAAAGCTTTGACATATCAAGAAGTCCTAAAGGGCAGGCAGAAGCAAAGCTGGTAACAAGACGGCCGGTTAGCTTCCAGGCAAGATAGGCATAAACATCTAAAAATTTATGAGTTTGCTCAAATATGGAAGGCTCATTTTCTCTCAGCCACATCATTTTAGCATTGGCTGCATATAAATTAGGAAAAAGTCCGGTGATTTTATGGATTGTATCTGCATAAGTTTTTTTTAACTTTTGAACCTGAGATGTTGCCCTTGTATCCACCCACAATATACCGTTTCGTAATGGGTGCATATTTTTATTTAAAGGGACAAAGCTTTCACGCTGATGAGTTATTCCTATTGCTGTAATCCTGCGAGAATCAACCTGCAATACTGCTTCTTTAATAGCCTCTGCTGTGGCAGACCACCACTGCTCACATTTTTGTTCACCCCACTCTGACTTTGGGATGAGAAGCTGCATAGACTTTCTTCCCTCTGCTACAGGGGTTCCCTCTTTATCCCATACAATTGCCTTTGCCGCGGTGGTGCTGCAATCTACACCGATTATGTAATCCTTTGCCATTAAATCCCCCTCTCACGAAGTTTACTCAGGCTCCAAGCCTTGTAGCTATCTTTTTCCTCTTCACTCAAAACTTACAATCACTTTTAAGGACTTTTCGGCTTTTGCCGCAACACCAAAAGCTTCCTGAACCTCATTCAGACTAAATCTATGGGTTACAAGTCCCTCTGTTTTTATCTTTCCTTCCTCCATAAGTTTACATACAGCATTAGTTTCTATAGGTGTTGTTGAATAATTTGTAGTTAAACTTAACTCGGAGAAAAAGAACGTGTAAGGCAAAATGGACAGAAAATCATCAGGAGAAGTAGGTCCAAAAAGATAAAGATGGCCTCCTTTGTCAAGATAATTAATAGCATCCTGTATAACTCTGGTAGAAGCAGGAGTGACTACCACAACATCTGCACCTCTTCCCTCGTTTGCCTTATGAAGCTTTTCCCTAACGTCTTCCTTGCCTGGATTTATAATAACATCTGCTCCCATTATCTTAGCTTTTCTTAGTTTAAAATCAAAAAAATCAGATACAACTATAAGGCCTGCCCCCATCATCCTGGCGAGATGAGCATGCACAAGCCCGGTAAACCCTGCACCAATTATCAAAACAGTATCTCCTGCGTGTAAATTTGTATTTTTAAGTCCCCTCATGCAACATCCTATTGGCTCAAATAAACTTCCCTGCTCAAAAGAAACACTATCAGGTAATTTTATTACCCCTCCATTTTTGACATTAAGCTCTGGCACTCTGACAAACTCAGCAAGACCTGCCACATCAAAGTTAGTATGATGGAATGTGGGACACATAGTGTATTTACCCCTTCTACAGTAATGACAGATAAAACAGGGAACATGATGATGAATAAAAACTCTGTCTCCTTCTTTAAATTTCTCAACCCCCTCCCCTATCTTCTCTATCACTCCGGTTACCTCATGACCCAAAAAAGGTGATTTCCTCATCTTCCTGTACCACTCTAAAACATCGCTTCCACATATCCCGCATACCTTTGTTCTTACCAGAATATCCCCCCGCCTAATCTCAGGCAGAGGAACATCAACTACCCTTATATCATTTAAACTGTGATATTCTGCTATTTTCATAATCTTTTACACTCCTCGCTGTCCATAGTTTTGAACTATTAAACGGGCATCTTTTTTTTGATGAAGAATTTCATAAAGATTCCAGAAAAGAAAAAGCTCGTCTTTAACCTTTAACTTTCCTTCCTCTTCCAGCTCATCAGCTATTCTTCGTATCCCTTTAAGGGTCATATATCCTTCAATTGTTTGACCCTTCATTTTTTTCAAAGCATCTTCCAAACCTATCCCTTCCCCCAAAAGTTTTCCTAAGGTTCTATTTCTTCCCCCCTGAGAAGTAACATAAAGGTCTCCCACCCCTGCTGGACCTAAAACCGTCTGTATTTTTCCCCCCTTAGCTGTGATTACTTTAGCCATTTCTGTTATAGAGCGAGCCATAAAAGCCGCCTTCATATTATCACCCCCCTTAAGTCCATCCCCCATTCCAACAGCAATAGCAAAGGAGTTTTTCATGGCAGCACATAGCTCAACTCCAATCACATCCCGGGTAAAATTAGTGGCAAAAGTCGGGCTTTGAAAAATTCTGCAGCACATCTTCGCCGCCTTTAGGTTGGAAGAAGCAAAAACGACCTCGGTAAAGATACCCTGAACTATTTCTATGGCCCGGGCAGCTCCCCCCATACCCACCACAGCTACCTTACCCGATAGATTTTTGGGGAGACTCCTCTCAATTAAATCACAAAGTGTAAGGTGAGGAGGCTCAGGAATTCCTTTCGCCACATTTAAAATAACCATTTCCTCCTTAAGATAAGCTGCTATGTATTCTGAGAGTTTCCCTACCCCTTCTGCTTTAATGGAAACTATTAAAATTTTTCGTCCTTTGAGAGCTTCTTTTATCTGGTCAAAGCGAAAAACATCAATATCCCCGGGTATACTCACACCAAGTTTTTCCTGTCTCCTTGTTGTAATTACCTTAGCATCAAACTCAGTTCCCCAGAGACTAACCTCATTTCCCAGGTTCTTTAAATGAAAAGCTAAAGCACATCCCATAACTCCTGCACCCATTACCGCAATTTTTTCCATTTACTCACCTCATCCTCTCTCTATTATTTCCACACCACCAAGGTGGGGTGCAAGAGCCTCAGGAATGCGAACATTCCCCTTCTCATCCTGAAAGTTCTCCAGAATAGCTACCACACATCTTCCTACGGCAAGCCCTGACCCATTAAGAGTGTGCACATATCGTGTTTTGCCTGTTAGCTTTTCTCTATACTTTATAGATGCTCTTCTGGATTGGTAGCTTTCAAAGTTGGAGCAGGTAGATATCTCAAGCCACTTTTTTTGACTGGGAAGCCAAACCTCAATATCATACCCGAAGGAGGCGGCAAAGCCAAGTTCCTCTCCACACAGCTTTACTACCCTGTAAGCAAGCCCGAGTTTTTGTAGAACTTCCTCTGCGTCTTGCAGAAGTTTTTCCAGTTCATCATAAGATGTTTCAGGAGTGGTAAATTTGACAAGCTCCACCTTATTAAATTGATGAACTCTTATCATTCCCTGGATTTTCTTACCATAAGCACCTGCTTCCCGACGAAAACAGGGGGTATAAGCTGTATAATATACAGGAAGCTTATCCTCTTTTAAAATTTCCTCCCTGTGAATATTGGTGACCGGAACTTCAGCTGTAGGAACAAGATAATAATCATCCTTATCTAATTTGTAAAGCTCATCTTTGAACTTGGGAAGCTGTGCTGTGCCCATAGTAGAGGAGGTGTTGGTCATAAAAGGGGGAAGCACCTCTTCGTATCCCTTTTTTATATGCATATCCAGCATAAAATTAATCAGGGCTCTTTCCAACCTGGCTCCCAGTCCTTTGCAAAGGACAAAACCACTTCCTGTAATTTTAGCAGCAGCTTTAAAATCAAGAATGCCTAAATGTTCACCAATTTCCTGGTGGTCTTTAACGGGAAAATTAAAATCAGGAATCTTTCCCCATCTTCTCACCTCTACATTTTCACCCCAGGGAACATCTGGATGGAGCCTGTTGGGAAAGTTAAGAAGAAAATCTGTTACCTTATTATCCAACTCTTTTTTTCTTTTCTCCAGCTTTTTTATTTTAGCTGCAAGATGCTGCATCCCGTTAATTAAATCTACTGCATCTTTGCTCTCTTTTTTAAACTGACTAATTTGTTTTGACTTTTTGTTCTGCAGATACTTTAATTCATCAACCTCCCTGGTGCATCTTCTCCTTTCTCCATCCCAGCGAAGAAAACTATCAAGGTCAGCCTCTGTTTTACGTTTGGCTAAACTCTCTTTCATGACTTCTACATTTTCTCTGAGCCATTTAACGCTTAGCATTATAAAATCTCTCCTTATTTTGCCTTTGCTGTTGACAAGTCCTTGAACTAATTCAAGCTGGAGGGAAGATAATCAAGTGGGTCAAGTGGCCTACCATCCCTTGCCCTTCTAATCTCAAGATAAAGCATTATCCTTTCAGCAATACCGGTATCCCCTATAATAGCAATAGGTTGTCCCTGTTCCACAAAATCATCCTTTTCTACCAGGTTAACCGAATTATGCATATAACAGGTGTAAAGTCCAAGCTCCTGGTGCTCAATTATTATTGCTCTCCCGTAGTTTCTAAGCCAGCCACTAAAATAAACTATACCTTTTGCAGGAGCAACAATACTTGTCCCCTCAGGGGAAAAAATATCAATACCGGAGTTACTTCTTCTATAATCTGTTATATCTCCCTTAACAGGCCAGATTAAAAACCCTTTCCCGCTTACCGCCTCCCTAACAGAGGGAGGCGGTTTAATTATATCCTCCTGGATGGGAGGGGAGATTTCTATTTCTTTTTCTGCAGGAGCAATGATTTCTCTGGGAATCTCAACCTCTTTAACCTGGCTTGCGCCAGGAATAAATAGCTTCTGTCCAGGCATTATACGGTCAGGGTCTGATATACGGTTAAGATAAATAATCTCTTCCATACTCATACCGTATGTCCTGCATATACGCCACAGCGTTTCGTATGGTTTAACCTCATGATAAACCCCTTTAATGGTTATGGGGATAATTAATTTCTGGTCAGGATAGATTCTGTCAGCACGAAGGTCATTTTTTCTTTTAATCTCTTCAATTGAAACACCGTACTGCTGGCTTATTATCCACAAACTCTCACCTCTTCTGACTATGTGGTACCTGTAGTAGGTGAATGTTGCTGCTTGTAAGGAAGAGCAAAAAAAGCTAACCCAGATTAATAAAAAAACAGCTACGAGCAGTCTGCGCTTATGCTTAAATTTTCTTACATCTATCATCTTCTGCACCCCCCTTTGTAAAAATACCCACGGTTTCCTTACTTCTCTCATTTTTGCTTAACTTACTTTATCGTTCTGGTCGGGATGGGGGGATTTGAACCCCCGACCTCCTCGACCCGAACGAGGCGCGCTAAACCAGGCTGCGCTACATCCCGACAACTACCCTGCCTATACTAAATATCCCGAGCGTAACAAAAAGCACAATGACCCCTGCTATAAAAACACCCGCAGAAATAGCAGGAAAGGAATACCTAAGCGGTATAGATAAAAGAAAACTTACCAGGCTCCCTGTCCAGGCTCCGGTAACCGGTAAGGGAATAGCCACTAAAATTATGATTCCTAAAACTCCGTATTTATAAACAATTTTTTGTTTGGTTTGAACTCTTCGCTCCAGTGCATTTAGAATTTTACCTGACCAGTTGTATTTTCTTGCTATTTTAGAAAAATAATCAAGTCCAACAAGGAGAGGCAATACAGGAACAATATTTCCCATAACACTAACAATATAAGCCTCAAGGGGAGACAATCCTAAGGAAATAGCAAGAGGAAGTCCTCCTCTTAGCTCAGCCACAGGAAGCATGCTTACAAAAAATGCAAGAAAATAAGAGATAAAGGAAGGACTATTCACCTTTTTCCTCCCAGCCATACTGACCAATTAAAGGAACGAATACACATCTTTCCACTACTTTTGATGAGACTTTACCATCTTTTTTCTCTACCACGATTAACTCCTGAGAATAAGCAGAGCCTACAGGTATAACCATTATTCCTCCCTCGCCAAGTTGTTCAACCAATGGTGGAGGAACATCCTTTGCTCCAGCGCTGACCAGTATCCGGTCATAGGGGGCATATTCTTGTAACCCTAAGGTCCCATTACCAATAAAAACTTTTACATTGTTATAATTTAACTGTTTTAAAAGCTTTTTTACCTTCTCAGCCAGAGAAAATATTCTCTCTATACTGTAAACTTCCCGACTCAAAAAAGATAGAATAGCTGCCTGGTAGCCAGAGCCGGTACCAATCTCTAAAACTTTCTCTTTGCCTGTCAATCTTAAACACTGAGTCATTAAAGCAACCATGTATGGTTGCGAGATTGTCTGTCCTTCACCAATGGGAAGAGGAAAATCTTTATAGGCATCTTCTCTTACAGAATCAGGAATAAATCTTTCCCTTTCTATGCGAAGAAAAGCATCTAAAACTTCTCTATCGGTAATCCCCCGTGGTATAAGCTGTCTTTTTACCATCTCCTCTCGCTGCTTCTTAAAATCCATCCACTCTTCCATCCCTTCTTGTATGTTTTTATTGTAACATAAAACTACAAGCTGTCAAAGTGAAAATTGACTTCAGATGTCATTAGCCTTATAATGAAAAGAAGGGGGTAGCCAATGAGCAAATTACTGATAGTTTCCAACCGGTTGCCGGTTAGCGCAAGCAAAAAAGAAGGCAAGCTACATTTTAAGCAAAGTGTAGGCGGCTTAGCTACAGGATTGAGCTCGTTTCAACAATCTCACCGGAGTATGTGGATA
Source organism: Candidatus Aerophobota bacterium (assembly GCA_014859225.1). Taxonomy (GTDB): domain Bacteria; phylum Aerophobota; class Aerophobia; order Aerophobales; family B3-G15; genus Kmv34. Next base: position 25,271 of record JACUUP010000005.1, on the reverse strand, counting down.
GGATGGCCAGGTATCACTCGAGAAAAGGTAAAAGAAAAAGAGGTTGAGGAAAATTTAGTATCAAAGAGTTGTTATCCGGTTTTTCTTTCTAAAAATCAAATTGAAAACTATTATTATGGTTTTTCCAACAAGACCATCTGGCCTCTCTTTCATTACTTTCCTTCCTATACAGTCTATAAGGAAGCTTTTTGGAAGGCATATGTAAAAGTAAATGAGAGTTTCTGTGCAGCAGTGAGCAAAATTGCTGACCCAGATGATAAAATCTGGATTCATGATTATCATTTGATGCTTCTACCAGAACTTATAAGAAAGAAGCTACCCGCTACCACCATAGGATTTTTTCTACACATACCTTTTCCTTCCTTTGAAATATTTCGTCTCCTCCCCTGGCGCGAAGAAATCCTGCAGGGTCTTTTAGGAGCGGACCTTGTGGGTTTTCATACCTATGATTACGCACACCACTTTCTGGAAAGCACCCTCCATATATTGGGCTACGAGCACGACCTGGGAGAAATGGTTATTGAAGACCGAATAGTAAAAGTGGATGCCTTTCCCATGGGAATAGATTACGAAAAATTTGCCAGTGCGGCAAAGGAGCAAAAAGTACAAAAAGAGATTAGTAAAATCAACAAAAAGGTGGGGAAACATAAAATAATTTTATCAGTTGATAGGTTGGATTACACGAAAGGTATACTGCAAAGGCTGCAAGCCTTTGACCTTTTTTTAAGCAGAAATCCGCAATACCAAAACAAAGTAACTCTTATCCTGGTAGCAGTTCCCTCTCGCACCAGGGTAGAACATTATGGACTTTTAAAAAAACAACTGGATGAGCTTATCGGCAGGATAAATGGACGCTACGGCACAATTGACTGGATGCCTATCTGGTATCTATATCGCTCACTCCCCTTTCATGAACTTGTAGCCCTGTACAATGTCGCTGATTTTGCCCTGATTACCCCACTGAGAGATGGAATGAACCTGATAGCTAAAGAATTCATTGCAGCTAAAACCGATGGCAAAGGTATATTAATCTTAAGTGAGATGGCAGGGGCGGCAAAGGAATTAGGAGAAGCACTTATCGTAAATCCCAACGATAAAGAAGAAATAGCTCAAGCTCTACAAAAAGCGCTAACCATGCCCCATGAAGAGCAAATAGAGCGTAACAGGATGCTGCAAAAAAGACTGAATAGATACAATATAACAAAATGGGCACAGGATTTCATAAATGTTTTGTTGCACGCCAAAAAACTTCAGGAAGAATTTCGCGCAAAAAAACTAACCTCTTCAGTAAGAAAACAGCTTGTAAATGATTATTTTAAGAGTAAAAAACATCTGTTTTTGTTAGACTACGATGGTACTCTCGTCCCTTTTGCAGATAAGCCTGGAAGGGCACGACCTGATGATGAGCTTTTGAGAGTGCTGAAAGACATTGCCAAAAAAAGGGGAAATGAAGTGGTAATTGTAAGTGGACGGGATAAAGATACCCTTGATGGGTGGTTTGGCAGCATACATTGTGCATTAATTGCTGAGCATGGTGTATGGATTAAAGAAAAGGGAGGGCAATGGGAAACCATAGAGGTTATGCAAAACGACTGGAAAGAAGAAATCCGGCCTATCTTAGAGCAATACATGGATAGAACACCTGGTTCTTTCTATGAAGATAAAGACTTTTCTCTTGTTTTTCACTATAGAAAAGTAGACCCAGAACTTGCCCGGGTACGAATACAGGAACTTGAAACAACACTTCTGCACCTTACGACCCATCTTAACCTGGGAGTTTTAAAGGGAAATAAAATAATTGAAATTAAAAATGCGGGAACAAACAAGGGAAGAGCAGCCATGAAATGGGTTTCAAATAAAGAATGGGACTTTATTCTAACAATGGGCGACGACCTCACGGATGAGGATACTTTTGCCATCCTTCCCGAGTTTGCCTATTCAATTAAGGTTGGCTTAGGCTCTTCTAAGGCTAAATTTAACATTGATTCTTTCCAGGAGGCAAGATTACTGTTGAGCGAATTATCGTCGGCTTAGTTTGAGCACGATTGCTCAAGATAAGAATCTTCAAGGACGGAGCAGTTCAATTTGTAATTCGTTTCAAAAGCGTTAAAAAAATCAAGATACTTCTCAAGAGAGTGTATAATCAGAAACTTTTTTTTCACAGTTTCCCGGGCCCTTTCTCCCATGCTATGGCGCAACTTTTCATCTTTGACCAACTGCACAATTCTTTCTGATGCCTGTTTAACTGATGAGACTAAAAAACCATTCACGCCATCCTCAATTTGATAGCGAATGCCACCCACATTTCCTCCAATGACCGCTGTTCCCTTCCACATTGCCTCAGCAACGGTTAAGCCAAATCCTTCCCGGATTGATTTTTGCAAAACTACAGCCGCCCGACTCTGAAGAGCATTTACTAAAGCTGTATCTTCACGACTGATGATAACTATTTTTTCACTTCGTGCCTCAAGCAGCGAATCATAAACCTTTTCACCCTCCGGGTCATCTATAGCAATATTACCCAGCAGTACCAACGTAGCATCTATCTTTTTGCTTGCTATCTTAAATGCCCGAATTACTCCTAAGGGGTCTTTCCAGCGGTCAAAACGGGATATCTGGACAACCAGCGGGCGATGTGTCGGAATTTCGTAATGTTCAAGACGCTCTTTCACTTCCCGCTCCGTCAAGCGCTTATTTTTAATACAAAACGGGTCTATGGCAGGCATAATAAATACCTGGGGTATTTTCAGTGGTTTTGCGTATTCTTTGAGGCTGAAAACAGCAGCATCGTATTTTTCTATAAAGGGTTTCAGGTACTCCCAGAGCACAGGATTGGGATGGGAAAGGTCAACATGACAGCGCCAAACCCAGGGCCCTTTTTTCCGATAATGGTTAATCATAGGTAATGGTTGGGGGTCGTGTATAACCACAATATCGTGGTCCAGATGATTTCTAATTGCATTCTGATACACCACATCCTCATAAATTTGTTTTTTTCTTTTCCCCAGATTAATTTTTCCACCCTGCAGTGCATTATGCATCTTCTTGGTCACACCAAAAAAATCAGGGCTCCCTTGTATAACCCTCCATTCGGTATTTATACCCACGCTATTCATCAATAAAACTAACGGGGATAAAATCTCTACCACGCCTCCCCCATAAAAAGTTGAATTCACATGAGCTACACGTAAGCCTTGAAGTAGTTTTGCTTTTTCTTTAACACGCTCAACTGTTTCCATGCCAACGAATTTCTTGTAATCTTCAATGTGCACGATTTTCCTATTCAATGATTTTCTCCTTTTACAAATATCACACTGAGGGGCGGTAAGGTTAAAGAAAGAGAATAACGCCTGCTATGAAAAGGAGCCTGTGTAGCCTCAACCCCCCCCATATTTCCCTGTCCACTCCCTCCGTATTCTTCAGCATCGCTATTCAGCATTTCCTTCCAGAAACCACCTCCTGGAACTCCAATTCGGTAATTATGGCGCAGAACCGGTGTAAAATTGCAGACAACGAGTATAGTATCTTTTGTAGATTTCCCTTTTCTCAAGAATGATACAATGCTATTTTCCCAATCGCCAACATCTATCCATTCAAACCCTGTCTGTTCAAAATCAAGTTCATGCAAACATACTTCTTTCTTATACAACTCATTTAAATCTTGTACCCATCGCTGAACGCCCTGGTGTGATTTATACTGAACAAGATGCCAATCCAGACTTTCCTCATGATTCCACTCTTTTCTTTGTCCAAACTCCCCTCCCATGAAAAGAAGTTTTTTCCCGGGATGAGCGAACATATAACCATAGAGCAGGCGTAAGTTAGCAAACTTTTGCCAGTCATCTCCTGGCATTTTCTCAAGCAAAGCACCTTTTCCATAAACCACCTCGTCGTGTGACAGAGAAAGAATAAAATTTTCACAAAAAGCATACCACATACTGAAAGTAAGCTCATCGTGATGATATTTACGGTGGACTGGGGCTCGCCTGAAATACAAAAGTGTATCGTGCATCCAACCCATGTTCCACTTCATGCCGAAACCAAGTCCTCCTGTATATCCAGGTTTTGAAACCATTGGCCAGGATGTTGATTCCTCGGCTATGGTCTGGACATCCGGGAACTCTTTGTAAACGGCTTCATTAAATTTTCTTAAAAAACTAATTGCCTCTATATTCTCTCTTCCTCCATACTCATTCGGTATCCACTCACCTTCACCTCTTGAATAATCAAGATAAAGCATTGAAGCCACTGCATCTACTCTGAGCACATCTATATGATATTTATCCAGCCAGAAAATAGCGTTGCTCAATAAAAAGTTTTTAACCTCGCATCTGCCATAGTTGAAAATATAGCTATTCCAATCAGGGTGAAATCCCTTTCTCGGGTCTGCATGTTCATAAAGATGGGTCCCATCAAAGAAAACAAGCCCGTGTTCATTATCGGGAAAATGAGAAGGAACCCAGTCAAGGATAACGCCTATTTCATTTTGATGCAGGTAATCAACAAGATACATAAAATCCTGGGGCGTGCCATAGCGACTTGTCGGTGCAAAGTAACCTAAAACCTGGTAACCCCAGGAACCATAAAAGGGATGCTCCATCAGAGGGAGAAATTCAACATGGGTAAACCCCATCTTTTTCACATAATCTGTCAGTTTATGTGCTATTTCTCTATAGGTAAGGAATCTGCCGTTTTCCTCAGGAACCCTCATCCAGGAACCAGGATGAACCTCATATATAGAGATAGGGGAGCTGAGAGCGTTATACTTATGTCTTTTTTCCATCCACTGGCAATCTTTCCATGCATAATCATTCAGGTCCCATACAATAGATGCTGTTTTAGGGGAAAGCTCCCAGTAAAATGCAAAAGGGTCACCTTTATCAACCCGGTAGTCTCCAAGCCTGGAATTTATATGGTATTTATAAACTGCACCTTCCCCAACATCAGGGATAAATCCTTCCCATATACCGGATTCATCTTCTCTTAAATGTAAGGGATGGGTATCTGCATCCCACCCGTTAAAATCACCTATTAGTGAGACCTTCTTTGCATTTGGAGCCCATAGCGAAAAGTATGTTCCTTGCCTTTTCCCATTTTTATTTTTTATTATATGAGAGCCAAGTTTGTCGTAAAGTCTGAAGTGATTTCCCTGTTTAAAAAGATATATATCGTAGTCTGTAAAAAAGCCATAATTTATCTTGTTCAAACTCATCATCTGCAAAACTCCCCTATTAATTATATCAACTGGTAAAAAATTTTAAGATGGCGAGAGTTCCCCTGATTTATTCAGCCCTTAATTGAGCCTGCTAATATTCCCCGCACAAAATAACGCTGCAACCCAAAAAATATAAGAAGAGAAGGAACAATAGAGATAAATACTGCTGCAGTAAGAAGTTCCCAATCCTGACCATAAGAGCCAACCAGACTACTTATCTGAACCGTTATAGGTGCTACATCCGGCGTTCCCCCAAGGTAGATAAGTGCAACCAGAAGGTCATTCCACACCCACAGGAACTGAAAAATGATAAGAGAGGCAATAATCGGCACAGAAAGTGGAAGCACGATACGCAGGAAAATATGAAATGTAGATGCACCATCTATAGAAGCAGAATCAAAAATCTCCTTTGGCAGCCCTGAGACGAAATTATACAGCATATATACGGCAAGGGGAAGTCCATAGCCACTGTGGGCTAACCAGATGCCAGGAAATGTTCCAGCAAGATTTGACCTGTTAAAAATCCGCAAAATTGGAATAAAAGTCATTTGAAGGGGAACCACCAGGAGTGCTATCATAATCATAAAGATATACGTGCGGGCGAAAAACCTCATCCAGGCAAGAGCATAAGCGGCAAAGAGCGCTATTGCAAGTGGTATTATAGTAGAAGGAATGGTTATGGTGAAACTGTTTAAAAAAGCTCTTCCTATACCAAGACGACTTAAGACTATTCTGTAATTTCTTAAGGTAAACTGGGTTTGATTAAATATGTTTCCAACTACTGTCCACCAGCCACTACTTGCCACATCCTGAGCCGGTCTGAAAGATGTTATTAGAATACCAATCGTTGGAACAAGCCACAAAATGGCAATAAAAATGATGAAGGTGTGTAAAAGTCCACGTGACAGGACTTTATTCATCCTTTCTGTCATCACATCCCCTCCTTTTTAAAACGGCGCAGATTAAGAAGCATCATTGGAAGAACAAAAAGGAGCAAAACCACAGCGATAGCACTTGACCTACCAAAGTTTCTAAACTGGAACATCTCCTTATACATACGATTGGCAATAACTTCGGTACCAAAGTTACCATTGGTCATAACATAAACAATGTCAAACACCTTGAGCACAAAAATTACCATGGTGGTGGCAAGAACAGTAACTGTCGGCATAAGTAAAGGAAAAATAACCTTGCGGAAGATTATCCATTCCCCGGCTCCATCAACTCGAGCTGCTTCTAAGAATTGTTTGGGAATACTTTTATAGGATGCTGATAGCACAACCATACAAAATCCAGTCCAAACCCACACCCCAACAGCTATAAGACACAAATTATTAATCCAGGGCCTTTCAATCAACCAAGGAACAGGGGGAAGATGAAATAACTCAAGCGCAGCATTAAGGATTCCAATTTGAGAGGCTCCTGCGGGTCTGAAAGCATACACAAACTTCCATATTACACTTGCACTAACGAAAGATATAGCCATATGCATAAAGATTATAGATTTGACAATGATCTCATACTTTACCCGGTCAAAAAGAACCGCAAGGATAAGTCCCAGAAATACAGTTGCTGTGGTAAAAACTGCCACCCATAAAGCATTGTTGCCAAATGCTGTTAGCATAACCAGGTTTGTAAAGGCATGGAGGTAATTTTCCAGTCCTACCCACCTGACGGAGCCTCTATCAAAAAAAGAAAGATAAAAAGTGTGAATGGAAGGGTAAACAAGAAAAAAACCAAGCACCAGCAAAGCTGGTGCAAGGTATAGCCAGGGTGTTGTCTTTTTTGTTTGCATTTTATCGTATTAAACTTCTTCCCTCTCCCCATTGGGGAGAGGGAAGAAGTGAGCAGGGCAAACCTTTTTGTTTAACCTTATCCCTTATAGGCTTCAACAGCAGTCGCCTCAATCCTTCTCAGGACAGAATCAAGGTCCTCACCACCTACATAGTCAAGTATGCCCGTCCAGAAAGAGCCAGAGCCTACAGCAGCAGGCATAAGGTCAGAAGCATCAAAACGAAATGTTGGAGCGGTAGATAGTATGTCAGCAGCTTTTCTTGTAAGGTCATCAGGATAGGCATTGGGATTCACCCTCCTGTTAGCTGAAAGTTTCCCCAGTTGAGCAACCCAAATTTCCTGAGCACCTGCAGTTACCAGATAGCGCATAAGAGCCCTTGCCTCCGGAGTATCATTGAACATGGCAAACATATCAGCCGCTCCCAGAGCAGGAGTTCCGTATTTTGCATCAATGGATGGAAAGGGGAAGAAACTAAAGTCCTTGCCCGGAACAAGCTCAGGATTGTATCTGAGGATAAAGCTTTTAATAAATGTAGCCTGCTTGTGCATATAAGCCCTGGGTGGTGTTGTGAAAAGCAAATTTGGAGCCTCACCAAAGTTAGCGGTCAGTGCAGTTGCCACTCCTCCATACACATATTTCTCGTTTCGCACAATGTCACCAAAAAGCTGCCAGGCACGTTTTATTACCGCATCTGTCCAGGGTATCTCGTGGTTAACCCACTTATCATAAACCTCTGGAGAAGTTATTCTAAGCATAATGTCTTCAATCCAGTCAGTTCCAGGCCAACCACTTGCAGCACCGGATTCAAGACCAATAGACCAGGGACTTTTACCCTGATTAGCTATCTTATCAGAAAGAGCGATTAGTTCATCCCAGCTTGTAGGTACGGCATACCCTGCATCTGCAAAAGTTTCAGGACTATACCAGACAAGGCTCTTCAGGTCTGCTGAGAGAAAGATAGCATACAACTTCCCTTTAAAACTTCCCAGGTTAATCCAGGTTTCAGCGTATTCTTTTCCCAGCTTACCAACATCTAAAAATTTGCCAACCTCAACAAGTACCCCTATTTTAGCAAGCTCCTGCATCTGACCCGGATTGGGCAGAACAGAGATATCTGGAGGATTACCCGCCGCCACTCTTGTGGTAAGCACTGCCGGAAGATCGCGTGTTCCGGTAAACTCAACTTTAATTCCGGTTGCGGCCTCAAAAGGCTCCAGTGTCTTCAAAAAAGCGTCTCTTTCTTCACCTCCCCATACACCAAGTACGGTTACAGTCTTTTGAGCGAAGCTGGTTGCACAGATTCCACCCAACAAAAAGCCCAAAATTAAAACAAATACCACTTTCTTAAGCATTTTTTCCTCCTTGCTAAATTTTTATCTACCTGACCCATGTTATTCCTGAACCTGTCAGGAACAGGTTTACTCACCTCCCCCGGGCCTTTTTTCCCAATATAGGAAATCATCTGAAAAAATATGGAGGTTGTTAAAAACTTTTCACAGGATTATTTCGGGGCATCATTCCCTCGCTGTATGAAATAGGACTTCACGGGGCAAGTAACGACACGGGGTTCACTCTGTATTTATGTATTTTAAAAGGTCTCTACCAATACTATAAACAAAAGGCAGTCAGTTTGTGCGCTCATGCAGGAGTAGCCTATCTTCTCAGGAAAGAGAGTTCTTACACCAGGCACAGATATAGCGCTGGACAACTTGCATTCTTTTCAGTTCATTATGCTTTCCCTGTCCATTATCCTGGTTTTTTTTAATGTAGGTTCCGTTTTTGTAAACCTTCTCGCAACCGCAAGCCGGACATCGCTCGGGCGTTTTTCCGTTATCACCGGGTTGTGGGATGTTGAATGCACGAGATAGATAGGAGTTTTCCTTTCCCTCTTGAGTTTTTTCAAGGCTATGGGAAAATTCCTCGGTCCTTCTTTGCCTCTGTTCAGTCTCTTGATTTTGGGGTGAGTCCTGAGTTCTGGGACCTCTTCTTTTTTCCTTCAGTGCTCTAGAGAGAGCTCCTTCAGCTCTTCTTTTCCAGGCATAAATTACCTGTCTGCTAACACCACACTCGTGGGCAACCCGGGTTACTCTTTCCCCGGACCAAATACGGTAAAGGACCTCTAATTTGGCCTGCATGGGTATAGATTTAAATTCACCCATTACCCTCCCCCTTTTAAAAAAGCAGATGAAATGAAACAAACTTTATTATTATTAGAATAACTTTATCTTAAAATTTGTCAAATTGAATTTAACTTTATTTTTCTTCTAGCGGATGAAAATTTAACTGCAAGCTTTATCGCTTGAATTAGACTATCAGGGTTTGCCCTTCCTTCGCCTGCCTTTCCGTAGGCGACGCCGTGGTCAACAGAAGTTCTAATTATGGGAAGACCCAGGGTTACATTTACTCCACTTACTGAATTCCACTCACTTTTTTTTGCATTCCAAGAAAATCCCAAAAGTTTAAGCGGGATATGTCCCTGGTCATGGTACATAGCAACAGCTACATCAAACTGTCCACTTTTTAGTTTAACAAAAGCTGTATCGGGGGAAATTGGTCCTTCAACGCTAATACCTTCTTTTTTTGCCTGCACAATTGCGGGTAATATTTCTCCTTCCTCCTCATCTCCAAAAAGTCCCCCATCACTTGCATGAGGATTAAGTCCGGAAACTATAATCCTGGGATTTTCTATTCCTAAATTTTTCATAGCTCTGTGGGCAAGTTTTATAACCTTAAATATCCTATCTTTTTTAATAAAGGAGGGAACATCTCTCAGAGCAATGTGAGTTGTTACATGAACCACCCTAAAATCCCCCTCTACAAGCATCATGGCATAATCTTTTGTCCCGGTGCGAGCAGCAAATATCTCTGTATGGCCAGCAAAGGGACATCCAGCAAGATTGATTGCTTCTTTATGAATTGGGCCGGTAACTGTTGCATCTATTTTCCCTTCTATGGCAAGCTCAATTGCTTTATAGATGTAATCTAAGGAGGCTTGTCCACCCAACCTGCTCGCCTTTTTGTAGACAAGCCTTTTAATATCAACATTTTTAAGGTCAAGCACATCTAAGGTTCCATATTCATATTTTCCCTGAAGTGCCTCTTTTACCGGATTTAAGTTTAAATCACCTCCCGCAATCTTGCAAGCCTGTTGCATTACCTTTGCATCTCCTATAAGTAAAGGTCGGCAAATCCCATAAATCTCCTTTCTTGACAGCGCCTTTGCTGCTATCTCCGGACCAATCCCCGTTGGGTCCCCCATTGTAATACCAATAAGAGGAAGTTTATCTTCCATTTTTCTCGCTTCTCCTTCCAAGATAATCAATAGCCTTTATTCTGAGCTACTTCTCAGACTTTACTGCACACAGAATGTTTTCTATCTCCAATTTTTCTTCCGGGGTGCTTGCTTTTTCCATTCCCCTCAGGATATTCTGCGCTAATTTCTCGCTTGTTTCGTCCCACATCAAATCTCTTTCGTGTATGTCCTTAAAGGGCATTTGAATGTGCAGGACATTTTCATCCAATCCATCTTCAGTTCTCCTTACATAGGCAAGCAATCTGTAGCTTTTTTCGGTTTTTTCAAGAAGCTCGTAAATACTTGCCAGCGACTCATATATAACTTCCCCAAGTGTTGGATATCGGGCAATTTTAGACCTCATTTCTTCCCAGATGAATTTTTGTAGACATTCTTTATTTATCATAATTTTTCCCCTTCCGTCATTAGAGTATAAAAGCCTTCGGTAACACTTTGCTTTTTTTCTATACTAATTTATTATTCTTCTATTTCATTGTATCAATAGAAAGCCTTCCTGTCAATTTAATCTGCAATAAGTCCTTGACTTGCCTTTTTAAAGGTTTAGAATTATCAATGATGCCAGGCTACGAATTTATTAATCATACAGCTGATTTAGGAATAAAGGTAAGAGGAAAAAACCTATCTGAGCTTTTTGCCAATGCAGCATATGCTTTATTTGATATAATCCTTGATATTTCACGGGTAAAACCTGCACAAAGCAGGAAGATAAAAATTCCTGGAGGAGAAATAGAGGATATCTTTTTTGAGTGGATGAGGGAGCTTTTATCTAAATTTAACATAGATGCATTAGCTCTTAAAGAATTTACTATAAACAAATTGGATAAAACTGGACTGGAGGCTATTGTCAAGGGTGAGCAGGTTGATGCATCCAGGCACAATTTGAAAACAGAGATTAAAGCTGTGACCTATCACGGGCTCAAGATACAAAAAAATAACAAGCTGTGGGAAGTGCAGGTAATATTTGACATTTAGAGAGTAGAAAATGTAGCAGTTAGGGGGAGGCTTGAATGAGTAATGACTTTGATATAAGAAAAATTGATGATTACAGATGGGAGATACCTAAATCCGGAGGGATGAGAGTTCCGGGAAGACTCTACACCAACGAAAAGATGCTGCAGGTGATAAAAAAAGATAACACCCCTGTTCAGGTAAAAAATGTGGCTCACCTTCCTGGTATTATCAAATACTCGCTTGCTATGCCTGATATGCACTGGGGCTACGGTTTTTGCATTGGAGGGGTAGCCGCCACCGACCCGGATGCAGGAGGAGTTATCTCGCCGGGTGGAATTGGCTATGATATCAACTGCCTCTCCGGTGATACAGAAGTGCTGCACTTCCATGGATACCATCTAAAGATAAAAGATTTTGAGGATATATGGCAAAAAGAAGAAATAAGCTGTTTTGACTTTATTAACAATAAACCAGTCCAAACTCCTGTTTCCTTTTTCTTAAAACGCAAACCTTCTAATAAAGTATATAAAATTAAGACCTCCACCGGAAAAAGCATAGTAGCGACCGAGGACCATCCTTTTTATACTAAAGATGGGATGAAACCTCTTAAGGATTTAAAAAAAACAGAGCAGGTAGCTGTAAATTCCTTTGAAGGAGTCCCGTACAAGAAACCAAGCAATAAGGTAATCCTTACCAGTGAAGATATTAAGAGGACTCTTACTGAATTAAGGAAAAATTCTTCCCATAATGGTAACGCAACCGGGCAAATTTTAAAGCATCTTCATCAAAGAGGACTTTTACCTCTTCGCTACAACTCTTTGCAGCTTCCCTATCTGTTGAAACTTATGGGATATATTTTTGGAGACGGGTGCATTCATTTTGTTAATCAGAACAAAAAAGGCATCATCGGTTTTTATGGACTTCCCGAAGACCTGGAAGAAATCAGAAAAGACATTTTTGCCTTAGGATTTACCTGCTCTAAAACCTACAATCGTGAAAGAGACCATAAAATAACAACTCATTATGCCAGCTACATGTTCTCAACCAGGGAAACCTGCTGCAGGGTGATATCAAGTAGTTTAGCAGTTCTACTTATTAGCCTGGGAACTCCTTACGGTAGAAAAGCTCAAAAGGATTATCTTGTCCCTGAGTGGATTTTTAGTGCTCCTTTATGGCAGAAAAGATTATTTTTAGCCAGTTTTTTCGGGGCAGAACTGTCCAGTCCAAAAACTCTTACCAGGCACGGATACAACCTATACTGCCCTATAGTATCTTTAAATAAAAGGGAGAGTAAAGAGGTAAGTGGCAGAAAATTTCTTTCCCAGATTAAAGATTTATTGATGGAATTTGGAGTCAAAACTCATAAAATAACCTCAAGAGAAGAAAAAACTACTTCTGAAGGGAAAACCATCAGGTTAAGATTAATCATCTCCGGAAAAGATAAAGACCTTATTAAATTATACACTAAAGTAGGATTTGAGTATAACCAGAAGAGAAAGTTTTTAGCTAACGTGGCAGTCCAGTTTTTAAAAGAGAAGAAAAATGTGCTAAGTGAACGAGAGGAAGTTGCCAGTCGGGCTTTAGAACTCAAAAATACTGTTCACCTTGGAGCGAAAGCTATTCTAAAAACCATCAACTCTCCGCACGTAAACCTGCGATTTATACAAAGGTCAATGTATGGTGGAAGGAAAGGAATTCCCAGAATAGGTTTTAACTTTCCCATTTTTTCTAAGTTTCTAAAAAAATCTACTGAAGGCTTAGAAACCTCGGGCATGGTGTGGGACAAAATAGTAGAGAAAAAACAAATTGACTTCAATGATTATGTATACGATTTTACAGTTAAACATCCTCATCACAATTTTATAGCTAACAGTTTTGTCGTATCTAACTGCGGCGTAAGACTCATCAGGACTAATCTTCAACCAAAGGATGTAAAGCCTAAACTAAGACAGCTCCTCTCTTCCCTCTTTAACAGTATCCCCTCCGGGGTTGGCTCTACCTCCAAATTAAAACTTTCCCTTCCCGAGTTAAAAAAAGTTTTAAAAGAAGGGGCAAAATGGGCAGTAGCAAGAGGATACGGAGAAGAAGAAGACCTGGAAAGATGTGAGGACTATGGCTGCATGCAGGGGGTAGACCCTGAGAAGGTGAGTATGCAGGCTTATAAAAGGGGCAACAACCAGTTAGGAACGCTGGGTAGCGGTAACCATTTTCTTGAAGTAGATGTAATAGAAAAAGTTTTTGATGAGCACATCGCCAATGCATTTGGTCTTTTTGCAGGGCAAATTGTGTTAATTATCCACTCAGGTTCCCGTGGTCTTGGCTATCAGGTATGCGATGATTATCTTGCGGTAATGAGAAGAGCTGTTGATAAATATCACATCTCTCTTCCTGACCGCCAGCTATCCTGTGCTCCCATAACATCTAAGGAAGGAAGAGACTACTTTGCCGCTATGGCAGGAGCAGCAAACTATGCCTGGGCAAACAGGCAGGTCATTATGCACTGGACAAGGGAAGTTTGCCAGAGGGTGCTTAATCTTTCCCCGAAAGAGTTAGGGATGAGGCTTGTTTATGATGTGTGCCACAACATAGGAAAATTTGAGGAACACAGTTTCAACGGAAAGGAAAAAACTATCTTTATCCATAGAAAAGGAGCAACAAGAGCTTTCCCTGCTAACCACCCTCAGGTGCCCGGTGTCTATAAATCAGTAGGACAACCTGTGCTTATTCCTGGAGATATGGGAACCACCTCCTATGTCCTGGTTGGAGTGGAACGAGCCATGGAGGAAACCTGGGGAAGCACCTGTCACGGAGCAGGAAGAGTCCTCTCAAGAAGTGCCGCAGTAAGAGCTGCTCGGGGAAGGTCAATTGAAAAGGAACTTGAAGAAAAAGGTATTCTTGTTATAGCTAAAGGAAGGGGAACGATTGCCGAAGAGATGTCCGAGGCTTACAAAGATGTTGACATGGTAGTTGATATCGTGGAAAAGGCAGGTCTTGCCAGAAAAGTAGTAAAGATGGTCCCCCTGGGAGTTATTAAAGGTTAATAAACTTGGGGGGTCAGGTCTTGCAATATCACATGATAGAAATTATGCTTCAGGGAATTAACGTGCTTTATGTTTTATGTCAAACGTTCAAGACTTGATCTGTCATCTTGAAAATGTGATATTGCAAGACCTGACCCCTACGTTTACCCCTCTTTATTTGTTTAGTTTGTATTCAAATGCATCAAGGAGAGCTATAAAGCTTGCTTCAATAATGTTAGGAGAAACTCCCACCGTACCCCATCTATCTTCCTTATCGGCAGATTCAATAAGGACTCTTGTTGTTGCACCGGTTCCCGCTCCTGTATCAAGTATCCTCACCTTGTAATCAGAAAGATGCATTTCAGAGATCTGGAGAAAGTCATCCTGTAAGGCTTTTCTTAACGCCCTGTCCAGAGCATTTACTGGACCATTTCCCTCTGCTACGGTATGAACTAACCTGTTTCCAATTTTCAGTTTTATGGTAGCTTCAGAGATAAGTTTCCCATCATCCCTTTTTTCTACGATAACCCGAAAACCGTCAACCGCAAATAATTTCTTATACTCTCCCGTGCCTTTCTTGACCAGAAGTTCAAAACTGCCATCCGCAGCCTCAAACTCGTAACCCTGGCTTTCCAACCTCTTTATCTTATTAATCAGGTCAGCGGAAACAAGGTTGGGGTCTTTGACGTTTAAATTTCTCTCCTCTAATTTATACAGAACAGAACTTCTCCCGGCAAGTTCGCTTACGATAACCCTTCTTTTGTTTCCCACAAACTCGGGGTCAACATGCTCATATGTTTTTCTATCACGCGAGATGGCACTTGCATGAATCCCTCCTTTATGAGTAAAAGCAGACCTGCCAACATAAGGTTGATGCTCATTAGAAGTCAAATTGGCAAGTTCATTAACCAGACGAGAGATTCGGGTTAAAGACTTTAAAGCCTCATCTGAAAGACACCCCACGCCTAATTTAAGTTTCAGGTTGGGAATGACCACGCAAAGGTCAGCATTGCCACATCGCTCTCCATACCCATTTATTGTGCCCTGAACCTGGTCAACCCCAATGCGTGCTGCCACAATAGTATTTGCGGCAGCTACACCACTATCATTGTGAGTATGAATACCTAAGGAATATCTAAGCTCTTCCTTTATCACCCTGACAATCTGGTCTATCTCGTAAGGCATGCAACCCCCGTTGCTATCACACAAAACAATACAATCAGCGCCGGCATCTTTTGCTACATGAAGAGTTTTTATAGCATAGAGGGGATTGTCTTTATACCCATCGAAAAAATGCTCCGCATCAAAAATAACTTCTTTCCCCATTTTTTTAAAGAAACTGATAGATTCATCAATCATCCTCAAATTCTCTTCTTTGTCTGTGCGCAGAGCCTTTTCCACATGTAATATCCAGCTTTTACCGAATAAAGTAACAACAGGAGTTTCTGTTTCAAGTAGAGCTAAGATGTGAGAGTCCTTCTCCACACAGGTATTTTTTCTTCTCGTGCTTCCAAAAGCTGCTATTTTAGCTTTTTTAAGGGGAATATTTTTAACCCTTTTAAAAAATTCCATGTCCTTGGGATTAGAGCCGGGCCATCCTCCTTCAATATAATCAAAACCTAACCTGTCAAGTTCTTTAGCAATTTGCAGCTTGTCAAGAAGAGAAAAGGAAACCCCTGTTGCCTGAGCTCCATCTCTAAGTGTTGTATCATATATTTTCATTTTTGTATCCATAAACTAACCTCTGTTAAGCTTTCTCAAATTCTCTCTTTTACCCAACTATCTATTCCACCCATCTCTATAAGCCTCTGTATAAATTCAGGATACTTTGCACTGGAAAAAAAAGTGCCCCGGGTGATATTTTTAATAACACCCTTTTCTGTATCTATTTCCAATATATCTTCCTCTAAAGATTTTTCCACACATTCCTTGCTCTCCACAATGAGAAGACCGATATTAATAGCATTGCGAAAAAAAATGCGGGCAAAAGAAGAAGCCACCACACACTTAACCCCTGCCCCTTTTAAAGCTAAAGGAGCATGTTCCCTGGATGAGCCACAACCAAAATTTTTTCCCGCAACCATGATAGGTGATGACTTAACCTTTCTAACAAAATCCTTATCTATAGCTTCCATACAGTGCTCAGCTAATTTTTCCGGGTCCACGCTAACAAGGTAAACCGCAGGAATAATCTCATCCGTATTAATATTATCGCCATATTTTATAATTTTCCCCTTGAGCCTCAACTTTCTAAAACCTCCTTAACTTTTCTCAAGACCTCTTCTGGCTCAGGCACACCCCCACCCATCCTTCCGTAAAAATAAACTGGAGAGGCCCCTTCGCATCCCAGCCGCACATCCTCAAGCATCTGTCCTTCACTCATCTCCACAACAAAGATAAACGTAACTTCTTTAGCAAGCTCTGCCACAATCTGGTAAGGAAAAGGCCATAAAGTTACAGGGCGAAGCAGGGCGCAGGATTTCCCCATTTTTTTTAGCTCCTGCACAACCCACATACACACCCTGAACATACTTCCATAGGCAACTAAAAGAATCTCTGGATTGGAATCTCCGAAAAGCTTGTATCTTATTTCTTTTTCTTTCATTTTCTTATATTTTTTTTGCAAAACCTTATTGTGAGCTTCAAGTACCCCCTCTTGCAGAAAAAGAGACCGTATAATGTTTGGAGTTCTACCTTTTGCGCCCGTTATTGCCCATGGTTTTGCTTTCATTTTGCAGCATGGCATTTTTCCAAAACTAACCTGTTCCATCATCTGAGCCAAAATAGCATCTGTTAAAATCATTACCGGATTGCGATAGTTATCAGCAAGCTCAAAAGCTAAAAGGGGGAAATCCGCCATATCCTGCACAGAAGAGGGAGCAAGTACAATGAGATGATAATCTCCGTGCCCCCCACCTTTGGTAGCTTGAAAATAGTCAGATTGGGAGGGAGCGATATTTCCGAGGCCCGGACCTCCCCGCATCACATTTACTATTAAAGCGGGAAGCTGGGCTCCGGCAAGATAGGAAATTCCTTCCTGTTTTAAACTAATTCCCGGCCCCGAGGAAGAAGTCATAGCTCTCATTCCTGCCGCTGCTGCTCCATACACCATGTTTATAGCAGCGATTTCTGACTCTGCTTGCAAAAATACTCCCCCCACCTCTTCCAGCCTCTTAGCCATATAAGCGCAAATCTCTGACTGGGGAGTTATGGGATAACCAAAGTAGCCTCTACATCCAGCTCGCACTGCTCCTTCTGCTATAGCTTCATTTCCCGAGAGCAAAACTTTCTTCATCTAAGTAGCCGCAAAATATCCTGATATGTAACTAAAAACATAAGAAGAATTAAAATTAAAAATCCTATATAGTGGATAAATTCCTGAAACTCAACCTTAACAGGCTTTTTTCTGATTCCCTCTATTATGAGAAAAATAAGTCTTCCCCCATCAAGAGCAGGAATAGGAAAAAGATTAAAAAGACCCAGGTTTATCCCCAGAATAGCTGCAAGTGAAAAAAAAGGTATTATCCCAAGCTCTGAAGCTTCCCCTACAAACTGCACCATTCCCACCGGTCCCGCAAATTGTGCCGGGACCTGTCCGGTAACCATGCCACCCAGCGTTCTGAAAATCAGCCCGATTAAAAACACAACTCTTTGCGCTCCAAGCCCAAAAGAAGTTAAAGGGTCAGAGCGGAAAAACTGACTTGAAGGAGATATACCTATTAGCTTTCTTTCGTATTCAGGATAATACTTTGGTCTAATATTAAAAAGAAGTCTGGTTCTATCTCTCAAAATCAAAAACTGGAGCTCCTCTTCTTCT
Organism: Candidatus Aerophobota bacterium; assembly: GCA_014859225.1. Taxonomy (GTDB): domain Bacteria; phylum Aerophobota; class Aerophobia; order Aerophobales; family B3-G15; genus Kmv34. Next base: position 7,160 of record JACUUP010000005.1, on the reverse strand, counting down.
TTATCCTGTATAAAAGTTGCTATCTGTCCCCATTTATCAATTTCCTGCCCATTTATACTAACAATCCTGTCTCCCTGTTTAATTCCCATCTCCTGAGCGGGAGAGCCATCTATCACTCCACCTACAATAGGAGACTCAAGGTCAAGGGTTTGAAAACCAATCATAAAAATAAAGGAAAAAAGCAAAAGGCTCATAAGAAAATTCATCGCCGAACCAGATAAAATAACAGCCAGCTTATTACTTAAAGGCTTTGAATAAAACCCATCCTCAACATGTTGCTCTCCTGGTGCCATTCCTGCTATTTTCACATACCCTCCCAGAGGAAAAAGAGATACAAGATATTCAGTACCTTTTTTCTTTATACCCCAGAGCTTGGGACCAAACCCCAGGGAAAATTTTTCCACACGCATCCCACAAATTCTTGCTACAAGAAAGTGCCCAAGTTCATGAGGAAAAATCAGGAGTAGAAAGATAACCAAAACCAGAAGCACACTCATAAAGTTAAGCTCCAAGCTCTAAAATATATTTGGTGTAGTAGAAAAAAATGGGGACAGAAAAAAATAAACTGTCAAATCTATCCAGGATGCCTCCGTGTCCGGGCAAAAACTTACCAAAATCTTTAATCTTCAAACTTCTTTTAAGCATGGATTCAAAAAAATCTCCCATTTCTCCACACACTCCGGCTAAAAGACCAAGAATAATAACATGTAAAAGAGGGATAGGTAACCACAACCTGGATAAAAACACTGCTACCATGCTAAAGGCAATGGCACCTAAGAATCCTTCTACAGATTTATGCGAGCTATAAGTAGAGAAAAATGCGTGTTTCCCCAATAAAGTTCCCACAGTAAAAGCTCCTGTATCTCCCATCCAGGTAGCAAACAAAACAGTAACTACTAATTTTACCCCCACCACAGGAAGGTTTCTCATAATTACTATGAAGCTGAAAAGATAGCTTATGTAAAGAATCCCTCCCAGATTAAAAACAATGTTAGTTTGAGGTTGCTCTGTTTTTAAGTTAAAAAGCTCTGAGAAAAAAATTATAAAAATAATAACCGTTATGACAAATGGCAAAATATCCTCACCTTTAAAATAAGCTGCAACGGGTATACAAAGACCAAGAATAATGTTCCTGAAAGGAATATGCAGGTCATCTTTATTTGCACCCTGGTGAAATTCCACAAGTCCGACCGCAATTATCCCGCAGACAAGTCCTAAAAAATAAAATCCTCCTTGCATGACCAAAAAAACAAAAACGGGGATAAAAATAGCAGCGATAATAATTCTTTTAAGGAGCAAATCAATCTCCTTTTATTGCACCGTATCTTCTCTCTCTGGATGCGAAATCTTTCAATGCTTCATCCAGGTCTTGCTCAGTGAAATCTGGCCACAAAACAGAGCTCACCCAGAGCTCAGCATAGGCAATTTGCCACAGAAGGAAGTTACTTATCCTCAACTCTCCCCCACTACGGATAATAAGGTCGGGATAAGGCAGGTTGGGTGTATATAGATATTTCCTGAAAAGCTCAACATCTATATCTTCGGGTAAAATTTTTCCTTCCCTTGCCAGAGCTGATATACATCTTGCGGCATCCACTATCTCTTCCTGCCCTCCATAATTTATAGCAAGATTCAAAAAAAGCTCCTCATTTGCTTTCGTTTTCTGCATAATTTTTTTAATCTTCTTCCTCAAACTTAAAGGTAGCTCCTCAACTCTACCAATTACCCTGAGCATTACCCCTTTTTCCATTAGATTATCAAATTCTTTTTCCAGATACACTTCAAAGATTCTCATGAGGAACTCAACTTCCTCACGTGGACGGTTCCAGTTTTGCTTGGAAAATGCATACAAAGTTAAAACCTTTATACCTCTTTGTCTACACCAATTCATCACATCTCTAATCTTCTCCATGCCCACCCTGTGACCCTCAATTCTGGGAAGACCTTTATTTTTAGCCCATCTACCATTTCCATCCATAATAATAGCTAAATGCTGGGGGAGTTTCTCTGATAAAATCTTTACTTTTTGCATTTTTCTTATACTTTCACCTTTCAATCAAGCTAAATAGAAAAAATGCCTCTGCTACTTTTTTGTCTTCCACAAAACCTGTTGCCTCCACCTTTCCTGAAAAACTCCCTAAGGTTTTTTTCAGCGTTAAAATCTTCACTTTTATAAGAAGCTGGTCTCCGGGCACAACTGGCTTTCTAAACCTTGCCTTATCAATTCCTGTAAAATAAGCAAGTTTACCCTGATTTTCACTTCTGCTTAAAAGGTATACACCTGCTACCTGAGCCATGGCTTCTACAATTAAAGCTGCAGGAACCACGGGATGACCAGGAAAATGGCCCACAAAGAAAGGCTCATTAATGGTAAAATTTTTTACCCCCACAATTTCTTTATCCTCTATGGATAAAATTTTATCCACCAGCAAAAAGGGGTAGCGGTGGGGCAAGATTTTCTCTATATCTTTTATGTTTAAACTTTTGGGGTTATTTGCTTTGCTCATAAGCTTCTCCAATTCTTTAGCTAACCTCACATTGAGGAGATGCCCTGCTTTTACCGCTATAACATGAGCTTTCAGGGGTCTTCCAATTAAATAAAGATCGCCAATCAAGTCCAGTATTTTATGTCTGACAGGCTCATTGGAAAACCTCAGTCCCTCTTCATTTATCACTCCCTTCTCATCTATAACCACAGCATTATGAAGTGAGCCCCCCTGGATGAGACCTTTTTCTTTTAGGTATTCTACTTCTCTCATAAATCCAAAGGTTCTAGAAGGAGCAATCTCATTGATGAAGTTATCTTTGTTTATTATAAATTCGGCAAATTGGGATTTTAAAGGACTTTGTGGAAAATCAACTGTATAGGTTACCTTAAAATCATCACAGGGCAAAACTACAAGTTCTCTACCATTATCCTGCATCCAGAAAGGCTTTTCCATTTTAAAAAACTGTCTGGACACATCTTGAGAAATTAATCCTGCCCTCTGGATTAACTCAACCCAGGGCAGTGCACTCCCATCGCCAGCAGGAAACTCCTGGTCATCCATTTTTATAGTAACATTGTCAACACCCATTCCGGAAAGTGCCGCCAGGATATGTTCCACTGTGGTAATTTTTAGCTCTCCGTTACCAATTGTGGTTCCTCTATCATTGTCCACTACTTTGGATACTGTAGCTTTTATAGTAGGGGAACCGGGGATATCCTCCCTGACAAAAACCACCCCTTGATTGGGGGGAGCAGGTTCCAGGGTAACTTTTACCTTTCTGCCAAGATGCAGGCCAGAGCCTGTATAACTTATAGTTTCTTTAATGGTTTGTTGGCATTCCATTTTATTCCTCTTTAATTAATTTTTCTAACTTCTGAACTCTTTTTAAAAGTTCAGGAAGCCTGTGAACAACTGCCGTTATCTTTTTTTGCACAAGATGGTCTCGAGCCGGGATTCCCCATACAAAGCTGTTGGCAGGGATATCTTTAGTGATACCTGATTTCGCACCCACTATACTGTTAGCCCCGATAGATACATGGTCGCTAATTCCAACCTGACCTGCCAGAACAGCTCCATCTCCCACGCAAGAGCTACCAGAGATACCCACCAAAGCTACAATGGCTACATTTTTCCCCACAGTTACATTGTGAGCGATGTGAACTAAATTATCAATTTTTGTTCCTCTGCCAATTCGCGTCTCGCCAGTTGTGGCTCTGTCAATAGTAACGTTAGCTCCAATTTCTACCGCATCTTCAATAACCACCCTCCCTATCTGGGGAATCTTGTAATAAGAGCTATCCTCTGTTTTGACAAAACCAAATCCATCAGAACCAATGATGGCTCCTGAGTGTATTATGACCTTTTTGCCTATACTGGTTTTATCCAGCACAGTAACCCGGGGGTGCAGGAAAGTTCTCTCACCCACGCTAACATCCCTGCCAAGATAACTAAATCCAGAAATATACGCATTATCACCAATCTTTGCACCTTCCTGAATAATGCACAAAGGACCTATAGTAGCCCCTCTTCCTATTTTTACGCCTTCAGAGATTATGGCTGATGGATGGATTCCTTTAAATTCTGGTGCCAGAGGAGCAAAAATCTCAAGGACTCTGGCAAAAGCCAAGCGGGGATTAGCTGTTTGAATAACTGGCTTAGAAAAATTCTCCACCTCCTGGGGAATAATTACTGCAGAAGCTTTTGATTTTTCCGCAAGAGATAAAAATTTTCCTGAAACAGCAAAGGTAATCTCTCCTTCTTTCACATCCTCAACTTTAGCTACACCTTTTATTATAATGTGCTCATCCCCTTTAATCTTACCCCCCACAAGCAAAGCAAGTTCTTTTAAACTCTTATTCATTGTTTTTTCGCCCTATAATCTTTGTTCAATTCAGTGATAATTCTCTCAGTTATCTCCCGTGCCGGTGCAGCGTAAATAAGAGCCATCTTATCAAAAACATAGATGTAACCTTCTTTCTTAGCTATCTCTTCAATTTTGGTCATTATATCCTTCAAGAGCTCCTGAGTATACTCCTGTTGTTTTCCCTGTATCTCCTCGGATAATTTTTGACTTAAGCTTTCAACTTCTGCCACTTTATCCATAATCTCCTGCTGGCGCGCTCTTTTTGCCTCCTCAGTTAAAAGAAACTCCTGTCTTTCATATGCATCCCTCAAATCCTCAAGCTGCTCTCTCATCTGTCTTATTCTATCTCGGCTAACCTCGCTTTCTTTCTCCAATTTTAGCTCGAGGTCCTTTTTTTTCTCGTATTCCTGAAATACTCTCTCTAAGTCTATGTAAGGCATCCTCTTAAAAACTTCCTCAAGGATATCGCAGCTTGCTCCTGATGAGAAAACTCCTAAAAATAAAAGAACACAACTTAAGGTTATCCCCACCACTTTTAATTTTCTTAGCATTGCTTACTCCTTTCTTCCAGTGTATGTATGATTTCTTTTTCTTTTTGCTGCATTAACTTTTTTTTATCATCCTCTTCATCTGTGTAACCAAAAAGATGCAAAGTCCCATGAACTACAAGCAATACAAGCTCATCCTCCAAACTGTGACCTTGCTCTTTGGCATAAGCTTTTGCCACAGAAGGACAGATAACTATCTCCCCTAAAACCTTTCTGGCAGGCCCTATTTTTTCATCAAGAGGAAAAGCCAGAACATCGGTAAGAAAGTCTTTTCCCCTGTACTTTACATTTAGCTCTCTCATGAGATGTGAGGGAACCAGAGCTAAACTTATCTCTTTATTTTTCCCCACTCCTTCTTGCAAAAAAACTGCACAAACTGCCTTCTCTAAAAGAGCCTCAGGAACCTTTTCCTCACACATATTGTTGATTCTTAAGATTTTTCTCTTCACTTTTTAGCATCTCTTCTGGATATCTTTTTCTGGTATGAGAAAGACCGGTTAGCACCCGCACAAAAGATTCTTCAATAAGATTTAAATCTCGCAGGCTTAAATTAACCTCATCCAGTTGATTATCTTTCAGTTTGTTATTTATAACTTTTTCCACCCGGCTCTTGATTTCTTTGGGGCTTTTCCAGGAAAAGTATCTACCATCAGCTTCAACCGAGTCAGCCAGCATGACTATAGCCGCCTCCTTTGTGCGGGGTTTGGGTCCGGGATAGCGAAATCCTGACTCATCCACAGAACCTTCTTTTTTCCTCCTTAAAAAAGCCTTACGATAAAAATAAGCTATGAGGCTGGTTCCGTGATGCTGGGCAATAATATCTATAACAATCTGAGGCAGACGGAAAATTTTAGCAAGTTCAATTGCATCTTTTACATGAGAGATGATTATAACTGATGAAAGATTGGGGCTCACCATGGAGTGATAATCCCCTTCTCCCTGAGTCTGGCTATTTTCGAAAAAAAAATGGGGACGGCTTACCTTTCCTATATCATGGTAATAGGCTCCAACCCTTGTTAGAAGGGGATTTGCCCCAACTGCCTTTGCCGCAGCTACGGCTAAAGTAGCCACGGTCATAGTATGATGATATGTTCCTGGAGCCTCTATGGATAATCTGTGCAGCAGGGGATGGTTAAGGTCAGTGAGTTCCAGAAGGCGGATATCTGTGGTAATTCCAAAATAAGTTTCAAAATAGGGCAAAGTTATATTAATCAGGATACTGGAAAAAATTCCGCTAGCCAGTCCCCATGCTCCCCAGGAAATGAGCTCAGAAAAGGATAGATTTTTGATGAAACCTGCACCCAGGGCAGAGCATAAACTTGCCAAACCCACCCAGAGACCCAGCTTTGTGATATCAGTTCGCTGGTGGATGAGGGAAGTTCCATAAATTCCAGCCACCCCTCCGCAAAACCATACGGGGAGAAGCCAAAACTGTCCAGAGATAATGGTAAAGAGTATCAAGAGGATGGAAAGAGCAAAAAGGGAAAGCGGGATATTTAAAAAAATAGAAAGGAAAATAGAAAGAAAGGCAAATGGAACAAAAATATCAGGTATCTGGGGAAGACTCATAACAATTCTACTCATAAGTGCTGTAGATAGCAAGATAATTAAACAGAGCAGAAGATATTTGCGGGTTAAAAATTCCCGGTAGAAACGAAAAATACCTGTGGCAAAAATTAAAATAAAAACAGCCGTAATTAAAACAAATCCAATCTTGTAATAAAAAGAGGTGGGTAAAAACAAAAGATAAATTAAACAAATACCCGCACCCATCCCGGCAAACAAAAAATATGTGAGGATAGGGAGGCGATTAAATAAGCTTTTGATTTTCCTCAGTTTAGAAAGTTCAAACTTTTTCTTTTTTATTCTCCTTAACATTCCTTGTCCTTTTCTCATATTCCTCATAAGCTTCAACTATCTCTTGAACTAATCTATGCCTTACCACATCTTTTCCCGTAAGATAAACGGTTTGAATCCCCTTTATTCCGTCAAAAAGTGATTTTACCTCTATTAATCCAGAACTTTTACGAGGAGGAAGGTCTATCTGAGTAATATCTCCGGTTATAACAACTTTTGAGCCAAAACCAAGCCTGGTCAAAAACATCTTCATCTGTTCGTAAGTAGTATTTTGTGCTTCATCTAAAATAATAAAGGCATCATTTAAGGTTCTGCCTCTCATATAGGCAAGAGGAGCAATCTCAATTATTCCCCTTTCTAAAAAAGAATGAAATTTCTCAGCAAGAAGCATCTCATAAAGAA
>JACUUP010000085.1 GCA_014859225.1 Candidatus Aerophobota bacterium | reverse complement strand
TTTAGCCTACTACATTTACTGATTTGGTCAAGATGTTATAAAACAAAAATCCCTTACACATAATAAAAATTTGACTCCTGAGGGTGAGTGTTATAGATTTATTATCGTGAGGTTCAAACATGCAAATGGAATGGCAAGATTTCAACCACACAGTACTGAAGAGATTTAGCAAGATAAAGCAGTATGTGCATGAACTTGATACCTTGTTAAGGATAGGTGATTTTAAGATAGAAGATGAGGATTAAATTTCTCCTTTAATTGCTTTAAGAAAAATATCTTCCAAATCCTTAAGGTCTATACGGCGAGGGTTACCCACTAAAAGACGTTGAATCTTCATTGCTCCCTCAGCTAAGTGGGGAGCGTCAGATTCTTTACATCCAAATCCTTTAAGACTTAAAGGTATTCCAATATCCAATGCAAGTTCACTAACGGCAAAAACAGCCTTCCTGGCTGCTTCTTTTAAAGAAAGTCCCTGGATAGCTTCACCCATAATCCTGGCAATATCAGCAAACCTTGATGCATCGCCTTTTGCATTAAACTGCATAACATAAGGTAAAAGCAAAGCAACCGTGATGCCATGGGCAGTATGAAACTCCCCGCCTACGGGAAACGTCATGGCATGAACTGCAGTTAAGCCAGCGTTGGTAAAAGCAATCCCGGCTAACAGAGAGGCGAGACTCATACCTCTTCTTGCCTCAATATCGTATCCATTATTCACCGCCCGGCGCAAGTATCTGCTAACAAGACCTATAGATTCCATGGCACAAATATCAGTTAAATTGTTTGTGCCATTATAAATAGCGCGTTCGGCGGGGGTTGCAGGTTTTATTTTCTGGTCATATCTTCTTGTAGTATAAGCTTCTATAGCATGTGCCAGAGCATCCATACCCGATGCTGCGGTAACGTTGGGCGGAAGCCCAAGCGTAAGCAGAGGGTCAACAATTGCAACATCGGGTCTTTGAAAGTTGTCAGATATTCCTACTTTTAGTTTTTGTTCTGGTAAAGATATAACCGCAGCCGGAGAGACCTCAGAACCTGTTCCCGAGGTAGTTGGAATGGCAATCATTGTAATGCCTGGGGCAGGATACTTTTTTCCTTTTCCAGTGGGAGGTGCAATATAATCAAGGATGTCTCCACCATATTTTGTAAGCATGCTTGCTACCTTGGCTACATCTATTGAACTTCCCCCTCCCAGACCAATTACTGAATCAAATCCTTTTTGCCTTGCATACTGACAGCAACCGGCAAAAACATCAATAGAGGGCTCTGGCTCTACTTTAGTCCATGCATCAACTTCCACTCCAGAGTCCCTGAGAATCGTTTCAACTTTGTTGCAAATACCCGCTTCCACGATTCCCGCATCGGTTACGATAAGAGCTTTGCTCCCGTTAAGCTTTCTAACCTCGTAACCGATTTCCTCAACAGCTCCTTCGCCAAACTTAATTGTTGCCGGTATACAAAAAGACCAAACTGTTTCGTTTAACATTTTTTTTCCTTGTAAGTTTATTATTTTTATCTAACAAATGTCAAATGCTCAAGACCTGACCTCTTTTTGCAAGGTCCTTGTAGTAATTCAGGGATTGAGGATTAACCAAAGAGTCTCTGTTTACAACTGGTCTTTCGTGTATTATATTTGTAACTACACTTTCTACTTTCTTCATATTCAATGTGTAGGGGATATCGGGTACCTGAATGATTTTAGCTGGAACATGGCGAGGGGAGGCATTTTCACGCAGGGTCTTTTTAATTTTTGTTTTTAAGTCCTCGGTTAAATGATATCCTCCAACAAGCTTAACAAAGAGAATAATGCGTTGGTCTGCTTGCCATTCTTGCCCTATTACAAGGCTATCAGCAATCTCTTCTAATTTTTCCACCTGATTATATATCTCGGCTGTCCCTATCCGCACGCCAGAAGGTTTTAAGGTATAGTCAGAGCGACCGAGAAAAGTAATTCCTCCCGTATCGCTATGAATTATGACATAATCACCATGACGCCATACATCTGGATAAACGCTAAAATAAGCCTCTTTATATTTTTCACCCGTCGCATCATTCCAGAAGTAAAGAGGCATACAAGGAGCAGGAGCCTCGCAAACAAGCTCCCCCTGTTTATCAACTACCGGCTCGCCTTTTTCATCGTATACTTTTATTTTCATTCCTAAGGCGGGACTTTGCAACTCACCCGCATATACTGGACTGATAGGACTTCCCATAGCAAAGCAACCATTAATATCTGTACCGCCCGAAATAGAATTAAAATGTAAGTCTTTTTTAATCTGCTGGTAAACATATTCAAATCCAGCAGATGAAAGAGGAGAACCAGTTTGTGATACTTCTCGCAAGGATGACAAATTTAAGTTTTTGCCCGGTTTTATTCCCTGTTTTTTAAGATAATTGATATAAGTGGCACTGGTACCAAAAATTGTTATTTTTTCATCCCGGGTTAACTTCCACATAGTATCTAATTCGGGATAAAAGGGACTACCATCGTAAAGCAATATAGTAGTTCCTACCGCCAGAGAACTTAAAAGCCAATTCCACATCATCCAGCTGCAAGTTGTTATGTAGAAGATTGTATCTTTGCGTTTCAGGTCAGTGTGAAGTATAAGCTCCTTTAACTGATTAATAAGAATTCCACCTGCTCCCTGCACTATACATTTTGGCTTACCAGTCGTTCCTGAGGAAAACATTATGTATACAGGATGCTCAAAAGGTAGCTGTTCAAATTGAATATCAAGTCCTTTTTCCTTAGATATAAAATCATCGTAATGCACAGAATTGGGAATAAGGCTAATATCAGATTTTTTATCTATATAGGAAACTACTATAACTTTTTCAATTGAAGGTATTCCTCTTGCAATCTCAGCTACATTTGGAATAGAGCTAAAAGCCTTCCCTTTGTAAAAATAACCATCAGCCGTGAAGAAAACCTTTGGTTTAATTTGACCAAATCTATCCAGAGCAACCGCTGGCCCGATATCAGTAGCACAAGAGGCCCATATTGCACCGATGCTGGTAGCAGCAAGCATGGCAATAGCTGTTTCCATGAGATTGGGCATATAGGCAACTACTCGGTCTCCCGCAACAACTCCTGATTCCCGAAGTGATTTCGCCAGATTGGCTACAGCCTGGTAAAGCTGTGCATAACTCATTCTAACTGATTTCTGGGTCTCTCCTTTAAATATAAAGGCTGTATGATTATCCTGGTATCTTAAAAGATTTTCGGCAAAATTTAGCTTTGCACCAATAAACCATTTTGCTCCCGGCATCTTACTAACATCATCAACGACTGTTTCATAACTCCTGGATGCTTTAATCTCGGCAAAATCCCACATAGAAGCCCAGAAATCGGGAATATTATTTATAGACCACTCATAAAGTTCTTTGTAGGAGTGAAAATTTTGTCCAGAGCGTTTATTCACAAAATGCATAAATTTGGTTATGTTGGCATCTTTCTTTTGCTCTGCTGACGGTTGCCAGAGAAGCTTCCCCATAGGTCTTTCCTTTAAATAAGTGAGTTTATCTTCTGCTTTCTCTCCTCTTTTTTCTTTGCTATTCTCTCAAAAGCTCCTGGAACATCAGCCAGGAATGATTTTGATTTTAAAGCCACCTCCTGATAAAAGTTTTGAATCCTTTTCTCTATATCCTGTGCTTTTTTTAAAACAGAGGATAGCTTATCATCCTGGCTAAGGTTAATTTGAAAAAACCTCTCATCTACATCAAGTCCTTCAAAGGAAAAACCTGTCTCAAGGGCATCACTTACCACCTCCTGATATACTCTCTGGATTAAGGTTTTATTTTTCTTATTTTCCCGGGCAAAAGATAAAAAGATATCCTTTTTTTCCGGATAGCTTTTTGCCAGATTCTCGTAAAGCTTAAATAAGTTTTCCTCAAGCTGCAGGGCAAAGTTAATAACCTGGGATGCAGTTTGAAGTTTCATCTCACCACCACCTCCCGATTACAACTTTACTTTCCGTGAAAAATCTAACTGCCTCTTTCCCCTGTCCATGCAAAATTCCAAAGAAAGATTCCTTCATGCCCGAGAAGGGGAAAAAAGCCATGGGGGCAGCTATGCCAATGTTTATCCCTATGTTGCCACATTCAACCTCATACTGAAACTTTCGGGCAGAGGCTCCCGAGGAGGTGAAAATGCATGCGGCATTACCAAAGGGGTTTTTGTGAATCATACCAATTGCCTCATCAAGGGACTTTGCCCTCATTATGCAGGCAACAGGTCCAAATATCTCCTCTTTTGCTATACTCATATCAGCTGTTACATTATCAAAAACAGCTGGACCTAAAAAGCAATTTGCAGGATAAGCTCCTTCAATTTTTGGTTTTCTACCATCAAGCAAAAGTTTTGCTCCTTCCTGAATACCTTTTTCTATGTAACCTAAAACTCTTTTTTTTGCCTCCTCTGATTGGAGTGGCCCCATCTGGATAGTCTCATCCAGACCATAGCCTATCTTTATCTTTGATGTGGCGGAAAGGAAGCTGTCTAAGAACCTTTTGTAAAATTTATCATCTCCCACACAAACTGCATTTGCACCTGAGAGGCAGCGCTGGCCGGTGTTACCAAAAAAAGACGTCATAAGGGCAGGGATAGTTTTATCAAGGTCAGTATCTGGCATAATGACCATGAAGTTTTTTGCCCCTCCCTGGGCAATCACTCTTTTACCCGTTTGCCCGCACATCTGGTAAATTTTCTTTGCCACAGGGGTTGAACCAACAAAAGATACACCTTTAATATCCTGGCTCTCAAGAAGAGATGTAGCAACATCAGCTTCTCCATGAATAATGTTCCATACACCAGGTGGAAATCCTGCCTCATCAACAAGCTCTGTTAGTTTTACCTGACTTACAGGGACACGCGGGGAGGGTTTTATAATAATGCAGTTTCCGCAGGCAACCGCATAGGGTGTAAACCAGAGAGGCACCATAAAGGGAAAGTTAAAAGGGGCAATGCAGGTAAAGATACCCAGGGGCTGGCGGATAAGATACTCATCTATACCTGATGCAATATCCTCTAAGTTTTCCCCCATCATTAAGGAGGGAATAGCTGTTGCAACCTCCACATTCTCAATACCCCTCCTTGTCTCACCCCGGGACTCATCAATTGTTTTCCCATGCTCCATAGTTTGAACCCTGCTAAGCTCTTCAAAATTTTCCTCTAAAAGTTCTTTCAAGCGGAAAAGACAGCGGCACCTTGCCAGGGGAGGAGTTTTTCTCCACTCAGGGAAAGCGTTCTTTGCACAGCTTATAGCCTCACCTACCTCCTTTTTGCTTGAAGAGGGAGCTTTGGCAATTATTTTACCGGTTGCAGGATTTATAATGTCATGAAAGTTTCCCTTAGAGTCAACCCATTCGCCATCAATGTAGTTTTTCAAAATGAGAACTTCTTTTATTGGCTCTTCTAAATGTGTCATCATTTCGCTCCTTTTAAACCAATTTTTCCTGGACTGAAAAGCATCTCATCAATTTACAGGTATTGATTGAAAGCCTTCCAATACAATGCGATAATTTCTTCCCTCCTCGCTTTACGAGGATTATTCTGCGGACTACCACTTGCTATGGCATCATCAGCCATTTTTTCTACGATAGCCTCCAATTTTTCCTTAGTCACACCCAGGCTATTTAAGGTGGGAATTTTTATATCCTGAATGAGAGCACGCACTGCTTTTAAGGCATTAAAAGCACCTTCTATCGCAGTAAGTCCCTCCAGTTTTTCTCCCATGGCTTCTGCTATATCAGCATATCTTTGAGGATTGCCTGTAATACTAAATTCCATAACTGGCTCCAATAAAACAGCATTGGATAGACCGTGAGGTATGTGAAAATAAGCTCCTATTGGACGAGACATACCATGGACAAGAGCAACGGAAGAATTACTAAAAGCCACACCAGCCTGAAAAGCTCCCAGCATGGTACAGCTTCGCGCCTTAAGATTATCACCATTGACCCATGCCTTTCGTAAATTTTCTGCCAAAAGTTTAATAGCTGAAAGAGCAAACATATCAGACATGGGTTGAGCTTTAATTGAAACATAAGCCTCTATAGCATGAGTAAGAGCATCTATACCAGTTGCTGCAGTTAACATAGAAGGTGAGGAAACGGTTAGT
>JACUUP010000004.1 GCA_014859225.1 Candidatus Aerophobota bacterium | reverse complement strand
AAAATCTTCCATGTCTCAAGACTACATACTGGCTATTGACCAGGGCACAACAGGAACAAGAGCCTCACTTATTAACAAAGAGGGAAAAATTATAGCTAAGTTTTACCGTGAATTTCCCCAGTATTTTCCCCGAGCAGGCTGGGTGGAGCACAATGCTGAAGAAATATGGCAAAGCACTCTTGAGGTGATAGGAGGAGTTTTATCAGAGGCTAAAGTCAAAACTTCCAATATTGCCTGTATCGGTATAACGAACCAACGGGAAACAACCGTTCTCTGGGACAAAAACAGCGGGGAGCCTGTATACAGAGCAATTGTGTGGCAATGCAGGAGAACCACTCCTCTTTGCCATGCATTAAAATCACAGGGTCTTGAGAAAAAAATTAAAGATAAGACAGGACTTCTTATAGACCCTTATTTTTCCGCAACAAAAATACGCTGGATTTTAGATAACGTTCCTGGTGTAAGACGTAAAGCAGAGCAAGGCAAAGTTCTTTTTGGCACAGTGGATAGCTGGCTTTTATGGAAACTCACAAAAGGAAAAGCCCATCTTACAGATTACACCAATGCTTCTCGAACTATGCTCTTCAACATCCATAGCTTAGGCTGGGATGAAGAGCTACTTGATATCTTACATATACCGCCGCAGATTCTCCCTGAGGTAAAACCTTCAAGGTACATCTATGGGTACACCAGGAAAAATAACATCCTTCCAGATGATATACCCATATCGGGAATTTCGGGTGACCAGCAGGCAGCTTTATTTGGACAAGCCTGTTTTTACCCGGGAACACTTAAAAATACCTATGGCACAGGTTGTTTTCTTCTTCTTAACACGGGTGAGAAGGCGGTCAACTCCTCTAAGGGACTTTTAACAAGTATTTGCTGCAACGGGAAAGGTGAGCCTGCCTACATGCTGGAGGGAAGCATATTTATTGCCGGTGCTGCGATTCAGTGGCTAAGGGATGGTCTTGAACTTATCAGGAATGCAGAAGAAACTGAGCTTCTGGCAAGCAAGATAGAAAGTACAGAAGGTGTGTACATGGTTCCTGCCTTTGCTGGACTGGGTGCACCTTACTGGGATGCATCCGCACGCGGAGCAATCTTAGGGATAACCAGGGGCACAAAAAAAGAACACATAGTAAGAGCAACTCTTGAATCAATTGCCTACCAGACAAAAGATGTCCTGAAAGTTATGCTTGAGGAGGCAGGCATTTTTATTGACAAAATAAGGGTAGATGGAGGGGCAGCAAAAAATAACTGGCTTATGCAGTTTCAGGCAGATATTTTAAATCTTCCCGTAGAAAGACCCATTTACCTGGAGACAACTTCCTTAGGGGCAGCTTTTCTGGCAGGTCTTGGAGCAGGCTGCTGGAGCGAAAAAGATATTGAAGGTGTGTGGAAACAGGAAGCAGTTTTTTATCCCAAAATGGAAGAGAAATTACGCAAAAAACTTTATGCAGGCTGGAAAAAGGCTGTTGAGCGCATACGTAACACACATAGCTGCACCCTCATAGCGTGAAATTGCTGCACCCCCACCTTTAATCCTCCCCCCTCAAGGGCAAATTCTTGTTGACAAGGCTTATTATTTTTGATACAGTAGTAGGCAATTAATGTATCAAAAGGAGTAAAAAACAATGCGAGGTTACAGCAGGTGGATACTTCTTTTTGTCGTAGTTTTAATTGCCCTCTCTATCTGGGCTATATATCCACCCGGGGAAAAAATAAACCTTGGGCTTGACCTCAGAGGAGGAATGCATCTTGTACTGGAAGCAGATGAAACCAGGATTCCTCCCGGTGTTAGCGTGAAAGATACGGTTGATACCGCCCTTGAGATTATCCGAAATCGCATAGACCAGTTCGGGGTTATGGAGCCAACTATAGCACGCCAGGGGGAAAAGAGGATAGTAGTTGACCTTCCTGGCATAGAGGAGCCACAAAGAGCAATAGATATTATCGGAAGAACAGCACTGTTAGACTTTAAGTTGCTGAATGAAAGAGCCGATATCCAGGCAGCATTGGAGGGCAACGTTCCTTCTGGAAGCGAGCTATTGTATGATGCTGAGGGAAAAGCTTACGTGGTAGAAAAAGAATCTCTTTTAACCGGAGCCGCCATAAAAGATGCGCGCGTGGAGATAGGCGAGTGGGGTCAGCCCTACGTATCTATTGATTTCACCAGTGAGGGAGCAGAAAAATTTGCCGAGCTTACGGGAAGACATATTGGAGAGCGATTAGCCATAATACTGGATGACGTGGTAAAATCGGCTCCTGTGATAAGAACGCGGATTACCGGGGGGAAAGCAGTAATAGAGGGAAACTTCACCATGGACGAGGCATCGGAGCTTAGAATAGTCTTAAAATCAGGCGCACTCCCTGTCCCTCTTAACATTATTCAACACACAACCATTGGACCTTCTCTGGGTAGAGACTCTATACAAAAAGGTTTAATCTCTGGATTAGCTGGATTTGTAGCCGTTATTATTTTTATGGGAATTTACTACAAAAAAGCAGGAATGATTGCAATCTCCGCTTTAATCCTTAATCTTATTTTTATCATGGCAGCTCTTGCCGCCCTAAAAGCTACGCTTACCCTTCCCGGTATTGCAGGAATGATTCTCACCATAGGAATGAGTGTGGATGCAAATGTGATTATTTTTGAACGGATTAGAGAGGAGCTTAGAAGAGAAAGGGCTCCTCGCTCTGCTGTAGATGTTGGGTATGACAGAGCTTTGCGCACAATACTTGATGCTAACATTACCACGCTCATCGTTTCTCTTCTTTTATTTCAATTTGGGACAGGTCCGGTAAAAGGATTTGCCACTACTCTTTCCATTGGAATACTGGCAAGTTTATTTACCGCGGTAGTTGTAACGAGGGCTATATTTAACCTCATTCTTGAGGGAAAACCCGTACAAAAACTGAGTATTTAAAAAGAGGTAAAAATGCAACTTTTAGGTGAAACAAATATAGATTTTATTAAATGGAGAAAGGTGGCTTTTATCATTTCTATTATAGCTATTGTGGTTGGCTTATCTTCCATAGCTTTAAAAGGAGGGCTGGGATTAGGACTTGACTTTACAGGAGGAATGGAAACTCACTTAAAATTTGAGAACTCTTTTGAGATAGGTAGGATAAGGTCTGCTCTTTCGGGAGTTGGTCTGGGAGGAGCGGTTATCCAGCGTTATGGGCCTCAGGAGGAAAACACTGTCCTTATAAGATACCACCTGGAGGAAATTTCAGATGTGATAGCCACAAATATAATAGATTATCGCCAGAGCAAAGGCGAGTTTCAAAGTATTGAAGAGTTGAAAAATATCCCCGGGATAGAGGGGATTGGATATGAAAACCTAATAACAGAACTTACGCTTGATATTGAAAGGATTGATAAGATTAATTTAAACAAGGCTACAAAAGATGCCCTTGCATCTGTTATTCAGGATGTTACCTCGCGGGAGATGGCATCTAAGATACAAGAAGCTATCCAGACTGAATTTGTGAATAAAGAAAATCCCTTTGAAATTTTAAGTGTAAGCTTAATGGGACCTAAGGTGAGTGAAGAATTGCAACGCAACGCTCTTCTGGCAATTGCCTTTAGTTTAATCGGCATGCTCATTTATATTGGATGGAGGTTTGAGTTTCGCTTTGCCGCAGGAGCGGTAATAGCCCTTGCCCACGATGTTGTAATCGCTGTGGGACTGCTCTCCTTATTTAATTTTGAATTTACACTTCCAATTGTTGCCGCTATTTTAACCATTATTGGATATTCGTTAAATGATACAATTGTTGTTTACGACAGGATACGAGAGAACATCAAAACACTTAGAAAAAAGAAGCTTCCCTCAAAAAAGATTCTTAACCTAAGTATAAACCAATCTCTTTCTCGCACCCTTATAACCTCTTTAACCACTTTTATTGTCGTTCTTATTCTTTTCCTGTGGGGGGGAGAGCCTCTGCGTGGATTTACTTTCGCACTTCTTGTGGGAGTGATTGTTGGCACCTACTCATCCAGTTTCGTAGCAACCCCTGTAATTTATGCCTGGGGCAAAACAAAGAAATAAGATGAGAATTCTGATTGCCGCTGGAGGCACAGGGGGGCACATCTATCCTGCAATTGCCCTTGTTCAAAGCATAAAAAAAAGGTATCCTGACTGCTCAATCTTATGGATTGGAGGAGAAAGGGAGCTTGAGAAAAAAATTGTTGAAAAAGAAAATGTAGAGTTTGTGTCTATAGATGTTTTGCCCCTGCCAAGGTCTTTTTCCCTGAAGTGGCTAAGCTTTACCTTAAAAATAATTATTTCTTTCGTACAATCTGCAACGATTATCTTCAGATTTAAACCAGATGTGCTGGTAGGGGTGGGTAGTTTTCACTCGTATCCGGTGGCATTATCAGCTTTTCTTTTCGGTATACCCATCATAATTTGCGAGCAAAATGTCAATCTGTCCCTCACCAATAAAATGCTTTTGCCCTTTGCTTCTAAAATAGCGCTTACTTTTAAGGATAGTATGGAACATATCCCTTACTGGAGCAGGAAAAAAGCAGTTGTAACCGGCAATCCAGTAAGAGAAAAGATTTTAACCTGCTCAAGAGAGGAGGGGAGAAGGAAATTAGGGCTGGAGAAGGAAAAATTTACCATTCTTTTTTTAGGAGGAAGCCAGGGTGCCCATCATTTAAATAAATTAGCCGTTGAAACTCTTTACCTTATACAAGAAGAAAAATGGGCAGAAAATATTCAATTCATGATAATTGCTGGTGAAAAAGATTATTCCTGGATAAGGGAAAAAACTGAAAAAATAAATATCCGGGGGAAAGTTTTCTCCTATCTTTCCCATATTCACCATGCCCTGGCGGCAAGTGATGTTGCTATATCCCGCAGTGGAGCTACAACTATTTCAGAGATGACCGCCTGCACTCTTCCCTGCATACTTATTCCCTATCCTTATGCCACAAATAAGCACCAGTTAAAAAACGCTCTTTTTCTGGAAAGAGAGGGGGCAGCAAAGCTAATTACTCAGGAAAAGGTAAACCCATCTTTGCTTAAGATGACAATTGAGCAGATATTTTTCAGTAATGAAGTAAGAGATAAGATGGAAAAAGCATGCCTTGCTTTAAGAAAACCTGAAGCTGCAGAGAACCTTACCAGTTTAATTTTGCAGCTGGAGAAAAACTAATGCATCTACACTTCATTGGAATCGGAGGAATTGGAATGAGTGGGCTGGCAAAAATTTTTCTTGAGTTGGGATACACTGTGTCCGGGTCGGATACGAAAGAAACACAAATAACAAAACACCTCCATCACAAAGGAGCTATTATTTACAAAGGCCACAAAAAAAATCAAATCTATGGTGCAGATTTAGTTATCTTTTCCTCAGCAATTAAAAACTCTAATCCCGAGATAAGGCAGGCAAAAAAAAGAAAAGTTCCCTTGATTGCAAGAGGAAAACTTGTTGCTCAAATTATAAACCCAAAAAAAAGTATCATCGTAGCAGGAACCCACGGCAAAACAACCACCACCGCTCTTATTGCAGAGCTTCTTTTAAATACAGGGAAAGACCCCTCTATCTTTATGGGAGGAATTTTAAAAAAAATAGGCTCTAATAGCAGATTGGGAAAAAGTAGCTACGTGGTCGTAGAATCAGATGAATCTGATGCTTCCTTTCTTCACTTTCATCCAGATATAGCCGTTGTCACGAATGTGGAAGATGACCATCTTGATTTTTATGGCTCATCAAGGAATATCGTGTACGCCTTCATTAAATTCATGCATCAGGTTAAACCTCAAGGAACAGGAGCTCTTAATCTGGATGATGCTGCATCCTCTTTCATATTCAAAAAGGTAAAAAGGGAGAAGATTTTAACTTATGGACTTAATAAGCAAGCCGATATCCGGGCAGAAGATATTAAATTGCAGGTTTTCCAATCCAGCTTTAAGGTATATTATAAGAAAAATTATATGGGAGAGCTTACAGTTCCTCTTCCCGGTATGCATAATGTCTACAACTCGTTAGCGGCAACTGCAACTGGATACCTTCTGGGTATTAGCTGGACAGAGATTAAAAATAGCCTTTGCTCTTTTGAGGGAGTGAAAAGAAGAATAGAAAAAGTAGGAGAGATAGGACAGGTTCCCGTATTTGATGATTACGCTCACCATCCAACTGAGATTAAAGCTGTTTTGGGTGAGTTAAAAAAAGTTGGAAGGCGAACTATTGTTATATTTCAACCCCACCGCTACAGTAGAACTAAACTTTTGTTATCTAAATTTTTAACTGCTTTTGATAAAGCTGATATACTCATTCTTACTCCGATTTATCCAGCGGGAGAAAGACCAATTTCAGGAATCAATGGGAAAGTTTTATTTGAGGCTCTACAAAAAAGAAGGTCATTACCTACTTATTACATCCCCTCCAGGGAAAGGATAATCCAGTTTGTCCAAGCAAATCTCAGGGAAAATGATTTAGTTGTAACCTTAGGGGCAGGAGATATTACAGAGCTATCCCTGCAACTTATACCGGGGGAACAACGGTAAGAATTAGTTTGGCTTGTTCAGGATACCTGGCAATAAAAAGAAGCTCATCATTGGTAAGTGGTTTTTGAGTATGAACATTAGCGTAGCGGACAAGTTCCAAAATGCGGTAAGCTTCATTTTCGTCCTTAAACTCCACCTCTAATTTCTCGTAAACATTTCTAAAACCTCTAATTCCGCCATACTCTCCCGTAGTTATCTTTCTACCAGTTTCAACTATTTCTGGTTCACCTCTACCGAGCTCTTCATAATCGTAAAGCTCATAATTTCTTCTATCTTTAAGAGCTCCATCAGCATGAATTCCTGATTCGTGAGCAAAAGCATTCTCACCAACCCCCGGCTGATTTATGGGCATTGGAACCCCGAATGCATAGGAGGCATATTTAGCAATCTTCCAGGATTTAGATAAGTCCACTCTCTCGTCTAACAGGTTAAGGTCTTTAAGACCACTTGATTTTTTAAGCGCAAGTATAACTGAAACAAGGTCAGCATTCCCGGCTCGCTCTCCCATACCATTGATAGTGGTGTTAATGTAGGCATCCACTCCAGCATCTATTGCAGCTTTAGCACCAGCTATAGAACAGGCAACGGCCGTACCAAGGTCGTTATGGCAGTGAAGCTCAACAGGGATTTTCACCTCTTTTGCCAGTCTATGCACTCTTTTGTAGAGAGTAAATGGGTCATCGTACCCTAAGGTATCACAGTATCTTATCCTATCTGCACCAGCTTCCTTAGCTGAGGCGGCAAATTCAATTAAGAACTCATCATCTGTCCTGGATGCATCCTCAGCATTAACTCCTATGGTTTTCATACCATTTTCTCTGGCAAGCCTTACACTCTCCACAACCATACCGATGATACTTGGTTTAGAAGAATCCTCTTTGGGGCTTCTAACAACCCTGTCCTGAAACTTACCTTTAGTCATTTGCTCTGAGGTGGAAATAGAGATATTTATATGTTCCACTCCCAATTTTAGAGCTTCTTCTATATCCTCTTTTAGCGGTCTGCACCAACCGGATAAAATTATGGGCTTTAGCACACCCATTTTAGCAAGTTCCAGGTTGGCTTTTAAGTACTTTTTCTCATGATTGGTAAAGGGGAAACCAAACTCCGACTGATAGATTCCCATTTCATTCAGGTATAAATTAATGATAGTTTTTTCTAACTTCGCCAACCCGAGCCTGGAAGTTTGAACCCCATCCCTGTTGGTAACATCTATAATATAAATCTTATTTTTATTTTTCATCTTCTTTCACCCTCTTTGTTACCTCAACCTTGAGCGGTATCTCCACCTGCGGGTGGAGTTTTATAAAAATCTCTCTTATACCAATCACTCTTATTGGCTCATCTAAAACAATTTTTCTGTGGTCTATGGGGAGGTTGAATTTATTTATTATCCGCTCGGCAATATCCTGAGTAGTAACTGAGCCAAACAATTTTCCTTCCTCGCCAACATCCCTTTCAATAACAAGAGTAATATCTTTCAGCTTTTCTTCCACTCGCCTTGCTTTGAATATCTCCCTTTCACTTTTTTGCTCAGATATTCTCTTTCTTTCCTCCCACTTTTTAAGCTCACTTGCCGTTGCCTGCAAGGCAAGTCCTTTAGGTATTAAAAAATTCCTGGCATATCCATCACTTACATCTACTATATTATGTGTACTTCCAAGGTTCTCCACATTTTCTCTGAGAATAACCTTCATTCCTTCTTAACCCCCCTTTATTTATAGGGCAAAAGAGCTATCTGTCTTGCTATCTTAATTGCTTTTGCCAGTCGTCTTTGATGTTTGGCACAAACTCCTGTCCTGCGTCTATTCTTTATCCTGGCCCTGTTATCTACATATCTTCTTAAAGTATCAATCTCGCTAAAATCTATAGCTTTTGCACTTGAACGACAGAACTCACAGACTCTGCTTCTTTTAAAAAACTTTGTTACCATTTACTCCTCTCCCTCTTGCTTTTTTTCCTGGTTAAGCTCCCTTTTATCATTTAAATCTATATCTTCACTACTTATAGAAATGCTATCTATTTCATTCTCCTCCTCTTCAGAAGGAATATGTTCCTCCACGGATGGCCCTTTTAATCTCTGCAAAAACTCCACCCTCCAGGCTACCACCTCGGCTACTTTTCTCCTTATCCCATTTTTATCTTCATAGGAGCGCACCTGAAGTCTACCATCCACAGCAACTTGAGAGCCTTTCGTCAAATATTGCGAACATCTCTCTGCCTGACTTCGCCATGCAACAATAGGGACAAAATCAGTTCCTCTTTCTTTTTCCTGACTTAGAAAAGGGCGATTTACCGCCAGGGTAAAGCTGGCAACAGGTGTCCCATCGGGTGTATATCTTAGCTCTGGCTCCCGGGTAAGATTACCTATCAGTATAACTCTATTTAGAGCTGACATCGGCTTTTCTCCTTTCTGTATTTTCTAAGCTCAAAATATCAAGTTTAGCTTTAGCAACTACCAATCTTATTATGTTATCCTGAGCTCTCATCCACCTTATAAGCTCATTAACAGGCGATGAATCCACACTAAAAAAAGCTTTTATAAAATATCCTTCCTCTTCTTTTTCTACCTCATACGTTAATTTTTTCTTTCCCAGGTCAATAAATTTTTCCACCTTACCTTCATTTTGCTCAATAAAACCTTTTATTTCATCCTTCACATTCTTTAGACTTTCTTCATCTAATTTTGGCCTCAAAACAAAAACTATCTCGTATAACCTCACCTTATACCTCCTCAGGTTATTCTACAAAGCAAAATGAAAATGAATAACATCTCCATCCTGCACCTCATAACCTCTACCTTCTAAACTAACCTTTCCATCAGATTTTGCACGCCTGAAATCTCCAAGCTTTAAAAGCTCATCTACATTAATTACTTCAGCTTTTATAAATCCTTTTTTCATATCAGAGTGAACTTTTTCTGCTGCATCAACTACTAAGGTTCCTTTTTCCACAGCATGGGCTTTAACTTCCTTCCCACCTGTTATTGTAAAAAAAGTTATCAAGTTTAACGTATGGTAAATTTTTTTTATTAATTTAGAGGTTGCCTCTTTTATTCCCATCTCCTCTATTAACTTCTGTTTTTCCTCCTCAGGAAACTCTGAAAGTTCTGCCTCTAACTTAGCACACATTTCAACCACTTCAATATCCTCCCTCCTAACAAATCCTCTAAAACACTCAGCATGGATAGAGGATACAGGTTCTATATCTTCCTCCCCTATATTTGCTACATAAATCATCGGTTTTAATGAAAGAAATCCCTCGTCCCTTAACAAATTATATTCCGGCAAAGATATAACTTTTAAGGGAGAAATTCCTTCTCTGAGAGCTTTTTCCAGCTTGTGTAAAGCTTCCACTGCTGCATTTTGTTTAATTTGTGATTTTAATAGTTTATTTAACCTTGTCAACCTTCTCTGGAGGATGTCAAGGTCTGATAGGAAAAGTTCTATCTTAAGGGTCTCAACATCTCTTATCGGGTCAATACTACCCTCTGGATGAGATGCTTCTCCTTCAAAACAGCGAACTACCTGGATTAATACATCAATCCCTCTTATCCTGCTTAAAAATTCATTTCCCAGCCCTTCTCCTTTGTGAGCACCTCTTATTAAACCCGCCACATCCACTACTTCAACTGTTGCCGGGGTCACTATTTGGGGATTAACAATACGGAATAATTTTTCCAGACGCAAATCGGGAACATAAGCTATACCTACATTGGGAGAAACTGTGCAAAAAGGGAAATTAGCAACTTGCGCTCCACCTCTACAAAGAGCGTTGAAGAGCGTTGATTTTCCTGCATTGGGAAGACCTATAATCCCACTGGAAAGAGTAGCCAAAAACATATCTCCTGCTAAATTTAAGTATAACTTTGCTCATACTGGGAGCGCAAATGGTCTAACATCTGTAAATAGCCCCTGAGACTTGCCTTTTCCGCAGGTAGACGAAGACGCCTGAGAGTCCGTTCTTCAATTTGTCTGATTCTCTCTCTGCTGACTCCATATTTTTTTCCGATGTCTCTCAGGGAGAAAGTTTCACCTTCCAGCCCAAACCTTAACTTTAAAATTTCATGTTCACGCGCATCTGTCACAACTTTATCCAGAAGTTCTCTTACATCCCTTTTTAGCATATCAAGTGTAACCCTATAAACAGGAGGAGGAATGGTGGAGTCAGCAATGAAATCTATCATTTTAGTATCTTTTTCCTCTCCCAGGGGAGTATCTAAGGAAATAACTCCCTGGGAAAGTTTTAAAGTTTGCTTTATCTTTTCAGGTGAAAGTTTTGCCTTTTTGGCAATCTCTTCCGGGGTTGGCTCCCGTTTCAGCGTCTGCTCAAGTTCCTTGGAGATAGCGGTTAACCTCTTGATTAAATGAGCAATATGAGCTGGAAGACGAATGGTGCTTCCCTGTTCAGTAAGTGCTCGAGATAAAGACTGTCTGATCCACCAGCTGGCATAAGTACTGAACCGTTTACCTGCTTCACAGTCAAATTTATCTACTGCCCGAGAAAGCCCTATATTGCCTTCTTGAATTAAATCAGGGAAAGAAACACCTTTCCCGGTATATTTTTTGGCAAAGCTAACTACTAACCTGAGGTTTGCCTCCATCATCTTTTTTTTATGCTCAGTGTAAGCGCTCTTTGTCTTTTTCAGCTCTTCAATAATCTTTTCAGCCATATCCCATCTATCTTTTCTTAGGATTTTTAGAATCTCCTCTTTATCCTTGACTACAAAATCAACAAATTCTCGAGCTTCAGCTACGCTCTTGCTTGCCTGCTCCAGTGCTTTTACATTTCTTCCTGCTTTATCTAAGAAATCCAACAGTTTTCCTTCCGTCTTAAAAATCTTAATTAACTCCACAACTAATTTAATTAAGTGTTCCCCCTCTCTCTTTAAGTTAGCCGCAAGTTCCCTCTCCTCTTCTTCCGATAAAAGCGGAGTTTTGCTTATGCCCCTGAAATATTTATTTAAAGAGGAACTAATCTTTTGACTGGAACTACTTGAATTACTGAAACCGTTATAGCAAGCCATGAGTTTACCTTAATTTCTCCAATTGTTTAATCAATCCTTGAGAGTTGTTTTTCTTCTCATTACTATTTACATGGTATAAAAAATAAGCATCAAGTAAAAAATTAATCTGTTTTTTCACCTTGTGGATTTGTGGTTTGAATGAGCAGCTCATTCCATTTCTCATCATATAATCCATAGCCAAAACAGTTAGTTTTGGAACTCCTATTGCCTGAAAATCTTCTCCCTGACACCTCTCACAAAGAATTCCTCCTTTTTGCAAGTTGAAATAGAATGATATAAAAAAATCCCTTTTTCTCCCACATTCAACACATATTCTAAACTCTGGAGTATAACCTAATATGTAAAGCAGTTTTAATTTAAAAGAACAGATAAGTATATCAAAATCCTCTTCTTTCTTATCCTCCAGGAGAAAAAACGCCTTGAGTAGCAAAGAAAATAAGGCATGATTTTGCTCCTCCCCCTTTAAAGAGCCAAGCAGAATTTCAGCTACATAAGAGGCGTAGGCGAATCTGAAAATATTTGTCCTTATCTTAGGGAAAAGATACCTTGTCCTGCAGTCAGTAAGGGTCCCCATTTGCGAGGATTCCCTTTTATATATATAAATGTCAACGTAAGAGGGAAACTGCACTACAGGAGCAAACCGACTTTTTATCTTCCTTGCGCCCTTTGCTACAGCCTTGAGCATCCCAAAATTTTGAGTATAAAAAGTGACTATTTTATCCTGCTCGAATAATTCGTAACTTGTAAGGGCAATACCACGAGTTTTTAAGGTATTCATAGTTTGCGACCACACTCATTAACTATAGCAAAAACAAAGCCCCAGGTCAAGGAAACGCCTTCAAGAAAATAAAACATGGGGTCAGGTCTTGCAATATCACATATAATAGAAATTATGCTCCAAAGGATTAATATGGTTTATATCAAAGGTTTAAGACCACAGCTATCACCATTGAAAAAGTGATATTGCAAGACCTGACCCCCCACCCCTACTTTTCTCAATCCCCAATCCTGTACATATAGAGCTGGTGAACTGGATCAAATTTAATCACCTTCCATCCATGAAAAAGCCAGTAATAGGAAACTACGCGGGCTCCAGGAGAAAGTTCCTTCTGCAGTTTCTCCTTAAGTTTACTGTTTGCCTCATGGGAGAGAAAAACAGTTATCACTGTGGCATCCGCAAGATTATAAGAAAAAAAGTTTCCCCAGATAACCTTAACCTTATCTCCAAGTCCGCATAATTTTACCCTGAGCCAGGAGAATAAAAACCGCAAAGGGTCTGCTTCTATTCCAACTGCCCTTGCACCAAACCTGCTTGCTGCAGCTACTATTATTCTACCATCTCCACATCCAAGGTCATAAACCACATCATTTTCTTCAATCTCAGCCATCTTCAACATTTTTTTAACTTTTTCCATCGGAGTTGGACTCCAGCCGGCTCCAATAATTTGTGGCCAGTAGATCCACCCCATAAAAGCCACCACAGCAACAAATCCTATGAAGAGTATAAGCAATTTTTTACCTTAAAACTGTTATAATATAGGCAGTTTCTAATTATATAAGTTTGGTGAGCTTCTGGCAAGCAAAGATTTGACATTTTACATCCTGAAACTACAATAACCGAAAAAACTCCACAATCCACTGTTTCATCATTAATATTTGCACTGAAAGAAAATAGAAAACTTCAGGATAAGCTATTTTTCACAACGTAATTTTTTCAGGAAAGGGGGAGGAAATGAAAGTTGCTTTAGCTGCAGACCACGGAGGATTCAGATTAAAGGAAACTATTAAGGATTTTCTTGGGGAAAGAGGTGTTGCCTTTCATGATTTTGGATGCTACAGCGAGAAGTCCTGTGACTATATAGACTGGGGAGAAAAAGCAGCCGAGAAAGTAGCAAAGGGCGAGTTTGAGCGAGGTATACTTATCTGCGGAACAGGTCTGGGAATGAATATTGTGGCTAACAAATTCCCCGGTGTAAGAGCTGCAGCCTGCTACGATTTGTATGCCACCCGCCAATCAAGAGAACACAACGACTGCAACATCTTAGTCCTGGCAGGCAGAATGACCGGGGAAGATTTAGCCAGAGAAATAGTGAATGAGTGGCTCACGGCAAAATTTAAAAAAGATGAAAGATACAAAAGACGCCTGGAAAAACTAAAAAAATTAGAGCAAAAAAACTTTAAGTAAAGAAGCTTTTTTGTTTGACGGACAAAGAATAATGTAGTATACTTTTACCGTAAATGCTCAGTGAACCCCCTCATTGCGAGGGGATGATATTCCGAACTCTAAAAAATTTTTTAAAGGAAAAACTATGTTTGAGGTAAATACAGCGCTTTTGAGCGTGTGGGATAAAACAGGGATAGTTGATTTTGCTAAGGGACTTTCCCAGCTTGGGATACAGATACTTTCAACTGGAGGGACGGCAAAGCTCTTAAAAGAGGCAAAAATTTCACATCAAGAGGTTTCGGAGTACACCGGAGCAAAAGAGATGCTGGGAGGAAGAGTGAAAACTTTGCACCCAAAAATCCACGCAGGACTTCTGGCACTGAGGGATAGTTCCGAACAGATGGATGAGATAAAAGAGGAAGGGATTAAGCCCATAGATATGGTGGTGGTTAACCTTTACCCCTTTGCCCGGGTTATAAGAAAAGAGGGAGTGTCTATGGAGGAAGCTCTGGAGAATATAGATATAGGTGGCCCTTGCATGCTAAGAGCAGGGGCTAAGAATTTTAAAAGCGTGGCTGTTGTATCAAGTCCCAAGCAGTACAGCTTTGTTCTAAAAGAGCTCAAACAAAGTAAAGGATTCCTGACCGAGGAGACCTCGTATGAACTTGCCCTACAGGTTTTCCAAACTACCAGCTCCTATGACACTGTGGTGGCAAAATATCTCGGGCAAAGGAAAGGAACAAAGTTTCCTTCTATCCTTAATTTATCTTTTCAAAAAATTAAGGACCTGCGCTATGGAGAAAATCCCCATCAGGAGGCTGCTTTTTACCAGGAAGCTGATGCACCAACAGGAACACTTCCTCTTGCAGAAAAACTCGGGGGAAAAGATTTATCTTTCAATAATATTCTTGATTTTCAAGCAGCTATTAATATAGCATCGGATATGAATGGTCCTTTCTGTGTGGTGATAAAGCATAACAACCCCTGCGGAGCCGCACAAGGAGCTACCCTGCAGGATGGCTGCCAGAGGGCATTTGAGGGGGACCCTGTTTCTGCTTTTGGCAGTGTTGTGGGAACAAACAAAACTATTGATGAGAAAGCAGCAGAATGTATTGCCAGCACAGAAAATTTTGTGGAAGGAATAGTTGCTCCAGATTACACTCAGGAAGCTCTCAAAATACTTAAAGAGAAACAGCCCTGGGGCAAAAATTTAATTATCCTGAAACTTCCCTTTTTTAGAAAAGATGCTGAAGTTGATATGAGAAGGATAAAGGGAGGAATTCTGCTTCAGGATGAAGATAGAGAAATCCTTAGTAAAGATAAATTGAAATTTGTCACCAGAAGGTCCCCTACACAAAAGGAAATGGAAGATTTAGAGTTTGCCTGGAAGCTGTGTAAATACGTTAAATCTAATGCAATTTTAATAGCCAGGGATAAAATGGTGGTGGGAGTTGGTGCAGGACAGATGAGTAGAATTGATGCTGCCCTCATTGCCATTAAAAAGGCAGGAAAGCGCTGCAGGGAAGCGGTCCTTGCCTCTGATGCCTTTTTCCCTTTCCCCGATGTTGTGGAAGAGGCAAAAAAAGCAGAAATAACAGCAATTATCCAGCCAGGGGGCTCCGTAAAAGATAAAGAAGTTATTGAGACAGCAAACCGCTGCAATATAGCTATGGTTTTCACTGGAATAAGACATTTCCTGCACTAAAAAGGTAATAACTAATGACAACCAAAGAAATAAGAAATGAACTTGGGAAAATTTACAAAGAAAGAAAAAGTTGGAGTGGAGCCAGGGGACCATTTACTTCACAAGCAATAAGACAACGAGAGTTAACTTTAATAAAACAACATCTTCTCTATAGAATAGATGAGGCAAAGCTTCTAAATGATGAAGGAGAAGAATCTTTTAACCTTGTGTTATATAAAGTAATAAACGATTATTTAAGAGAATTAAAAAGGGGTAAGAATGGCTAAAGTTGCCAGAAAAAAGGATTATGATAAAGAAATTTACACTAAAGCTGACAATAGATTGATTACCTTTTTAAAAAAGTAAGACAAGGAGAAAAATAAAAAATGCTTGACCGTAAAGTTGTAAAGGAATTTTTAGAAGAGGAATTTAAAGATATAGAACTGGAGATACCCAGGGATATTTCCAAAGAAGCACTCATAGAGACTTTCTGCAGGTACACTGAGGATGACCTCTACGAGTGGCTTAAGGATAATTTTAAATCCTTCTTCAATCGCGCTGATCCAAATTGGGATTGGGTCAAAGACCGAATCAGACACTATGCAAAAGATTAGCCTACAGGATTTTCTAATGCTGAACAGGAAGATAAATTCCGTGGCAAGACATAATAATGCAGAAAAATAAGGAAAAAAATGAAGCTAAAACCAATTGCACAAGTTGACCCACAAATAGATGAGGTTCTCCAGAAAGAGCTTAATCGTCAACAGAACACCCTGATGCTGATTCCCTCAGAAAATTACGCAAGTTCTGCTGTTCTTGAGACTCAGAGTTCTATATTCACCAATAAGTATGCAGAAGGATATCCAGGGAAAAGATACTACCAGGGTTGTACGCTTGCAGATGAGATTGAAGAAATTGCCATCACCAGGGCAAAAAAGCTATTTGGGGCAGAACATGCTAACCTGCAACCTCACTCAGGAACCGGCGCTAACATAGCCTGCTACCAGGCGCTTTTGCAGCCAGGAGATAAAATCCTCTCCCTTGACCTTACCCAGGGAGGACATCTTTCCCATGGAAAAGAAGGGACACTCCCTCACACATACTACAGGATAGTAAACTACGGGGTGGATAAAAAATCTGGAAGATTTGACCTGGACAAGATAAGAAAAATGGCAAAGAAAGAGCGGCCCCGCCTGATAATCGTTGGAGCAAGCTCTTATCCGAGAAAAATAGAATTCAAACCCTGGAGAGAAATTGCTGATGAAGTGGGAGCTTATCTTCTGGCTGATATGGCGCATATAATAGGCTTAATTGCAGCAAAAGTTCATCCTGACCCTGTCCCCTATGCTGATGTTGTAACTGCCACCTGCCAAAAAACACTACGGGGCCCAAGAGGGGGCTTTATACTCTGCAAAAAAGAGCTTGCCAGCAAAATTGATAGGGCTGTTTTCCCTGGAACACAGGGAGGACCCTTTATGCATACAATAGCGGCAAAAGCCATTTGTTTTAAGGAGGCAATGCAGCCTTCCTTTAAAGAATATGCAAAGCAGATTATTATCAACTGCCAGTCTCTGGCAAATACACTGATGGAAAAAGGATTTAAACTTATAACCGGGGGCTCTGACAACCACCTTATGTTGATAGACCTCTCTTCTCAGAAAATAACGGGCAAGAAGGCTGCTCTTGTTTTAGAAGAAGCGGGAATAGTTGTAAATAAAAACTGCATCCCTTTTGATGTCCTGCCCCCATCTATAACTTCTGGAATCAGGCCAGGAACACCTGCCCTGACTACAAGAGGAATGAAAGAGGATGAGATGAAGTTAATCGGTAAGTGGATAAGTGAAATTCTGCATAATCCCAACAATAAAAAGATGCGGGATGAAATTAAAGCAAAGGTAGAAAAGCTTTGCCACAGTTTTCCTATTTATAAATAAATTGTATGCTTTCCTACAAAGAAGCCTTAGATTATCTTGGTTCATTAATAAATTACGAAAAAAAGGTAGATTTTACCTACAACCAGAGATTATTTAATCTGGAAAGAACAAGGACTATCCTTAGGGAATTAGGTAATCCTCACCTTTTTTTAAAAGCTATTCACATTGCGGGAACAAAGGGTAAAGGCTCAACCGCAGCAATTGCTGCTTCTATATTAGATGCTGCAGGGTATAAAGTTGGTCTTTATACCTCTCCCCATCTTATATCCCCCCGGGAAAGGATAAAAATTGGGAACATCCTTATAAGCAAAGAGGAGTTCTCCAGCTACCTTACGAAGGTAAAATCTGCAGTAGAGGGTATTGAATACAACGCAAATCCCCTGCATCCGACTTTTTTTGAGGTGTATACGGCGCTTGCCTTCCTCTATTTCCATCAAAAAAAAGTAGATATAGCAGTCATTGAAGTAGGTTTAGGAGGGAGACTGGATGCCACCAATGTGATTTGGCCCCTGGTAGAAGTAATCACTCCCATAAGCATTGACCATACCCAGCAACTTGGTACAGAAATTATCTCAATTGCAAAAGAAAAAGCAGGCATAATAAAACCTCAATCTAAGGTAATAATATCCTCCCAGGAGGAAGAAGTTTTATCGTTACTGCAAGAAATCTGTCAGGAAAAACAAGCGAAATATTACCTGGTGGGAAAAGATATTAAATTTAAATTAATCAAAGCAACCCCCACCTACCAGAAGTTTGAGGTTGCGGGACTCTTGCAAAGCTATCCCCTGCTTTTTCTTCCCTTAGCTGGAGAACACCAGTTGTGGAATGCCACAACAGCAATTGGGGTTGTGGAGCTTTTGCCAGATTTCGGTTTTAGAGTATCCCGGGAACACATCAAACAGGGATTAAAAAAGGTAAAGTGGGTTGGAAGAATACAGATAATTTCCCGAGAACCTATTACACTAATAGATTGTGCACATAACGCCTCCTCAGCTCAAGTCCTGGCTAAATTCCTGAGAGACTTTTACGCAGATAGAAAACTTGTGCTGGTTATAGCTGTGCTAAAAAATAAAGATGTTGAGGGAATAGCCAAGGCACTTTGCCCTTTAGCAGATAAGGTTATTGCTACATCCGTAAATAGTCCAAGAGCCTTGCCAACCAAAGATTTATTCACTAAAATAAAAAGATACTGTCACACAGAACCTCTCATGGAGGAAAATGTAAAAAACGCCATAGATAAAGCCAGAGAAACCGCCAGAAAAAAGGGAATTGTTTGTATAACAGGTTCAGTCTATCTTGTGGGTGAGGCATTATTAAATTTAAAGAGAGGAGAAAAAAATTGCCAATGCTAAAAGGAATCCCTGCTTCTTCAGGAATAGCCATAGGAGAAGTTTACATTTTGGAAAAAGAAACTTTTTGTATATTAGAATACAGGATAAAAAAAGAAGAAATAGAGACGGAGATAAGAAGATTTAAAGAGGCTGTTGAGGAAACAAAAAAGCAGATAGCAGAGATTAAAGAAAAAGTAAAGAAAAAGATTGGAAAGAGGGAAGCCTATATATTTCAAACTTATCTTAATGTCCTGGAGGACCCCCTGTTTATAGGTGAGATAGTTAAGAAGATAAAAGAGGAAAGACTTAATGCAGAAACAGCCATCAGAGAGATTTGCAAAAGTTTTCCTCACAGATTTAAACTTGTCCAATCTGAGTTTATACAAGAGCGATTTAGAGATGTTGAGGATGCAGCTGAAAGAGTGTTGCATAATTTGTTAAAAAGACCAATGCTAAGTTTATCGCACCTTGAGGAAGAGATAATTGTTGTAGCTTATGACCTGGCTCCATCTGACACAGCATCAATGGACAAAAAAAAGGTTTTAGGGTTTGCCACTGATGTAGGAGGCAGAACATCTCACACAGCCATAATGGCAAGAGCTCTGGAAATTCCTGCTGTAGTTGGATTAAGGGAGATAACAAAAAAGGTTAAACCGGGAGCAACTATCGTTATAGATGGAGATAAAGGACATGTACTTATTAATCCTACTTACACTCAGATAAAAAGATACCAGGAGAGAAAAAAGAGATTCCTAATCTACAGGAAAAAACTGGAAAGCCTGAAATCCTTACCCTGCCAGAGTCTTGACGGAAGAGAAATAGAGCTGGCAGCAAATATTGCCGGGCCAGAGGAAGTTGACCTTGCAATAAGAAATGGAGCCGAGGGAATAGGGCTTTACCGCACAGAATACCTTTACATGAATAAAACATCCCTCCCTTCAGAAGAGGAACAACTTGAGGCTTACCGAACCGTAGCTGAAAAGGTAAACCCACATTCTGTAATTATCCGGACCCTTGATATCGGGGGAGATAAATTTCTATCCCCCTTACCTTTACCAGAGGAGATAAACCCCTTTATGGGACAAAGAGCCATCAGATTATCTCTTGAAATGGTTGATGTTTTTAAAACCCAGCTTCGGGCAATACTCAGAGCCAGCCAGTACGGTAAGGTTAAAGTAATGTTTCCCATGGTCTCCTCCCTGGAAGAGGTGCAAAAAGCAAAAAAAATATTATTTGAGGTAAAAAAGGAGCTTGAAGAAAAAGGAGTATCTTTGCCTTCTAATTCCTTAGAAGTAGGAGTTATGATTGAGGTTCCCTCGGCGGCTATTATGGCTGATGTTCTTTCTAAGGAGGTGGATTTTTTTAGCCTGGGAACAAATGATTTAATTCAGTATACTCTTGCAGTAGATAGAGTAAATGAAAGAGTAGCCTATCTTTACCAGCCCTTTCATCCTAGCATTTTGCGCCTTATTGATAATGTGGTTAAGGCCGCCCATAGAGAGAATATATGGGTAGGTGCCTGCGGAGAAATGGCCAGCGACCTTCTCGGTATGGCTGTGCTTTTAGGATTAGGAATAGATGAGCTCAGCGTTGCTCCCACCAGTATTCTTGAAATTAAAAAAGTGATAAGACAGCTAAACTGGGAAGAGCTCCAGAAGATAACCACCCATCTTCTCAAACTAAGCACCTCTCAGCAGGCAAGAAGATACCTTGAGAGTAAACTTGGCAAAAAGATAAGAAAAACATTAAAGGGGGACTAAAATGCTTGATGATTTAAGCTACATAAAAAATATAGATAAATCTAATATGAGAGAAATCCTTGAAAGATTCCCTGAACAATGCAAAGAAGCAATAAAATTGGGCAGGGATATGAATGTAACCTCTCGTATTAGGGGGGATAAAGTGGATAAGATTGTTGTGTGTGGCCTGGGAGGCTCAGCAATTGGAGGAGATATTTTAAAAACTCTTTTTTCTGCTCAAAAAACCACAATTGAAGTAAATAGAGACTACCATCTACCCTCTTTTGTTGATGAGAAGACAGTTGTATTTGTAGTTAGCTATTCAGGTAATACTGAGGAAACTATTTTTTCCTTTAAGCAAGCTTTAAAGAAGAGCTGTCGTATAATATCTATTACATCCGGAGGCAAATTGCAAAGGCTTTCGGAGCAAAATAGCATACCCTCTATAAAAATTCCTTCTGGAATGCCACCTCGCTGCTGTGTTGGATTTTTGAGTATTCCCATGATAGTTTTATTGGAGAAAATTCTAAATGTAGACTTATTTGATTATGAAGAGCTGGTGCAGGTCGTATCCGAAATTTCCCAGAGATATGCACCCGAGAAAAAAACTTCCGAAAATCTCACAAAATCAGTTGCTCTCAGGCTAAAAGGGAAAATTCCCTTGATTTATGGAATTAACAGGGTTACCGATGTTGCAGTTAGGAGGTTAAAAACCCAGCTTAACGAAAACTCAAAGGTTGTTGCCAGCTGGGATGTCTTTCCCGAAATGAATCATAATGAAATTGTCCCCTTCTCAGGTGAGGGAGCATTGGAGCTAAATATTTTTCACCCTCTCTTTATAAGGGACAAGGGCGAATATCAAAGAATAACTCAAAGAATCAAGATAACGCAAGGACTTTTTGAAAAAAATGAAATTGAATACTCTGAGCTCTGGTCAGAGGGAAAATCCCTTATTACGAGGATTTTTTCCTCTATCTATACAGGTGACTGGATAAGCTTTTATCTGGCTATCATACAGGGAGTTGACCCAACTCCTGTTAGCTTTATTGACCTTTTAAAAAATGAACTCCAAAAAATTTAATAATAAAACCCAGGACCTTTTTGATAAAAGATTTGAATTAGAACTCAAAAATCAAGCTCCTCTTGCTGAAAGGATGAGACCGGAAAAACTGAAGGATTTTATCGGACAGGAGGAGATTGTAGGTCCCGGGGCTCCGCTTAGAAGAGCAATTGAGGAGGATAGATTAGTTTCCATTATCCTCTGGGGTCCCCCTGGTTCAGGAAAGACCACTCTTGCCAGAATTATAGCTAAAATAACAAAATCTTATTTTGTTTCCTTCAGTGCAGTTACCTCCGGTATCCCTGCCCTGAAAAAAGTTGTAGAGGAGGCAATTAAAAGAAGAAAATATAACCTGCAGCGCACCATACTATTTGTAGATGAGATACACCGCTTTAACAAAACGCAACAGGATGCTTTTCTTCCTTATGTAGAAAATGGGACTATAATTCTGATTGGAGCAACCACCGAGAATCCATCCTTTGAGGTAAACTCCCCTCTTCTTTCCCGCTCAAGCGTATATGTATTGAAATCTCTCTCACCCGGAGAACTGAAAAAGGTGTTAGAAAGAGCTCTGAAGGACAAAGAGATGGGTCTTGGCAAATACAGGATACAAATAGAGGAAAAGGTTTTAGATTACATCGTGGAAATGGCTAATGGCGATGCACGGGTAGCTTTAAACATCCTGGAGCTTTCTTTTATGAGTGCAAAGGAAAACGATGAAGTTCATATTACCCCTTCAGTGGTAACCAGGGTTATTCAAAAAAAGGTTCTACGATATGACAAAAGCGGGGAAGAACATTATAACATCATCTCAGCCCTGCACAAGAGCCTGAGAGACTCTGACCCTGATGCTTCCATCTACTGGATGGTTAGAATGCTGGAGGCGGGGGAGGACCCCCTGTATATCGCAAGGCGTATGGTTAGATTTGCCTCTGAGGACATAGGAAACGCTGACCCTCAAGCACTGCAAGTAGCAGTTGCCGCTATGCAAGCAACTCAATTTGTAGGAATGCCTGAGGCAAATCTTGCCCTCTGTCAGGCAGCAACTTACCTTGCCTGCGCCCCAAAAAGTAACGCCCTGTACCGTGCATACATAAAAGCTCAAGAAGATGTTAAAAAAACAGGTAATCTTCCTGTGCCCCTGGTTATAAGAAATGCCCCCACTTCCTTGATGGAAAAATTAGGTTATGGAAAAGGTTATAAGTACGCCCATAATTTTCCAGAAGGGTACGTAAAACAACCTCACCTTCCTTCTGAGCTTGAAGGAAAAATCTACTACGAGCCCGTTGAACGGGGATATGAAAAAAAGATAAAAAGAAGATTGGATGAATTAAGAAAAGAAGAGGGTTAAGAGTGTGGGGTAGCCCATGTTTCATCATCCAGATAAAGCTCCTCAGAAAAGCTAAGAAGGGGAAGCTGGAGAAAATTAATCTCATTAACTGCCTCTATCCTGAAAAAAGATGACCTGTACCAATCAACACCAGGCAAGCCAACATCAGGTATTTCTTTAATGAGTCTGTAGCTTTGATAAAACTTCTCCCATCTGTTTTCATCCTCAGGATAAAGGCTAAAATCCCTCAAAATATCCGTAATCACAAAACTGCAATTTAGAAGGAACTTTTCTATTTCCCACCACTTTTTTAAAGAAGCCTCAAGGTGAGTCAACCCAAAATAGCCACTTGAGCCTGCACCTTTTAAACTCTTCATACATCTTGCTATAAAAATCTTTAAGCCGGGTAAGGTCTCTACCGGGTCGGTTACAAATGTGTCATACTGCCCGCACAAATTGAAAGGTAGCTCATTTAGCGCATTGTAATTGACAGTTCGTATGGATGATATACCAAGATCTTTTGCTCTTTTTCTTATAAAATCTACTATTCTTTCATCAACCTCAGCAACAGTTACAAGATTAGCAAATCCCATAAGCCCGATAGCCAAAGATAAAAGATCATCGTCTCCCAGGATAAATATGTTCTTTTTCTCCACATCAGCTCTCTCGTACATAAAAATAGCCCTTTTTACAGTATCCTCAATCCTCATAAAACCCTGGTCATATTCTTCTCTGGGGAGGGGCCTTTTCTCTACCGCTTTTTCAAAATTGTTCAAAAGAGTTTTAAAATCCCTCGTAAAGTCAATTCCGTCCCCACATACCCTGCAACATGACTCAAAATATTTATTAATTTTTCTATCAATTTTTTCCCGATTCAGTTCAAACAAACCATTCTCTTTTTTTATAACTCCACGCCTGCAAAGATTTTTCAACTCTTGCGCAAATTCTTTTATAGATGTGTCCTGTTTTGAGATAAGCTGCCAGAAATCCTTAGGCCCTGTGGCTAAGAGTCTTAATATCTGATATTCTGTGCGACTCATCAATTTTCCCCCTGGTAAAAACACTGGTGCAAGCCTTTTTGGGATTAAAGAATCCAATAACCTTCTTATGGGTGAAGAATGAGGCATCAGGTGGCCCACAACTGTATACATCCAGTGAAACATATCTATATTCAGGCCATGTATGAATCGCCAGATGAGATTCGGAAAGCAACACAAGTCCCGTAACTCCATAAGGGTCAAACTGGTGAAAGCAGGATTTTATTTTGGTTAGTCCTGATTCATCTATTGTTTGTTCTATGAATTGCTTAATCTGTTTTGCTCTGGCTAATCTTTCGGGTTCGCATCCGTAAAGATCAGAAATTATATGGATTCCAAAATTATCGCGTCTTCTCATTTTCCTCCCTCCTTGCACTATGTATTCCTGATTACGCCAGGGCTCACATTCAAATCTTTTTAACTTCCTCTACCTTTTTATCTTTGAGCTCATCCATAGCCTCTATGCACTCGTCAGTCAAAGACTGGATTTCTTTTTCAGCTCTTATTTTTTCATCTTCTGAAATTTCCTTTTCCTGCTCCATTTTCTCTATTTGCTCTCGAGCCTCACGCCGAAAATTCCTGATAGTTACTTTCGCCTCTTCTGCCCACTGTCTTATCAGCCTGGCAAGCTCCTCTCTTCTCTCTTCGCTAAGAGGGGGCAAAGATATACGGATTAAATTCCCATCATCGCTCGGGTTCGCCCCTAAGTTGGAAGCAAGTATAGCCTTTTTTATATCTTCCAAAATTGATTTATCCCAGGGCTCCACAACAATTAACCGCGCCTCTGGAATAGAAATACTGGAAAGTTGGGAAAGCTCCATCCTGGAACCATAGCACTCCACTTTAATACTGCTCACCATTTCAGGATTTGCCCTTCCTCCTCTCATGGTAGCATATTTTTTCACAAGAGCTTCCCTGCACTGCTCCATTTTTTTCTTTGTATCCTGGTATATTTTTTTTAGAGGTGACATTCTTGCCTCCCTATAGTTGTAGTTTGGTTAGTCCTGCACTATAGTGCCTACCCTCTCACCTACAGCTATTCTCTTTATGGAATCCGGCTCATTCAGGTCAAAAACAACTACGGGCAGGTTATTATCCATACACAAAGTTACTGCAGTAGAGTCCATAACTTTTAATCTTCTATTGAGGAATTCTGTATAGCCGATGCGCTCAAACTTTACAGCTTTTTCATCCTTGAAAGGGTCTGCAGAATATATCCCTGCAACTTTGGTAGCTTTCAAGATAACCTCTGCACCAATTTCCAGTGCTCTAAGAGCAGCTGCTGTATCAGTTGTAAAGTAAGGATTGCCTGTTCCTCCAGCAAAGATAACTACTCTTCCTTTCTCCAGATGCCTTAAAGCTCTCCTGCGAATATATGGCTCTGCTATTTCTCTCATCTCTATTGATGTTTGAACACGAGTTACTATTCCCCTTTTTTCAAGCACATCCTGCAGCGCCAGTGCATTAATTATAGTAGCCAGCATCCCCATATAATCTCCTGTAGCTCTATCTATCCCTTCCTTTGCAGCTTTCTCTCCTCTCCAGATATTCCCTCCACCCACCATAATCCCCAGACAAACTCCAAGCTCTTTTACCTTCCTTATTTCCTCAGAAATCCAGCTCAGGCGAGAAAAAGAAATGCCAAAATTTTTTTTACCCGAGAAAGCTTCACCTCCCATTTTAAGCAAAACCCTCTTCCATTTTAAGGTGCGCTCTTCCATAAAATCACCTTTATGTTCCACCCACCTCAAACCTTACAAAACGATTTATTTTAATATTTTCCCCTAATTTAGCGACTATCTGCTGCAGGTATTCACTTACAGTCTTCTCTTCATCTTTTATGTAAGGTTGCTCAAGCAGACAAAACTGTTGGTAAAATTTTTTCATTCTGCCCTGAACTATTTTATCAATAATGTGAGGAGGCTTTCCTTCCCTTTGCGCCTCTTCTGACAGAATCTCCTTTTCCTCTTCTATTTTTTCTCCTGGAACATCTTCCTGAGAAATCCATTTAGGCCTACCTGCCGCTATTTGCATTGCTACATCTCGGGTAAACTGCTGAAATTCTCCACTCCTCGCCACAAAGTCTGACTGACACTGAACCTCTACTAAAACTCCAAGCCGTCTATTATGATGAATATAAGAGGCAATTAACCCCTGATTTGTAGCCTCTTCACTCTTTTTCTCAGCAATCTTTATACCTTTTTTCCTGAGGATGAGCTTAGCTTTTTCTAAATCCCCCTCACTTTCCTCCAGAGCTTCTTTGCAGTCAACAATGCCAGCTAAAGTCTCTGCACGCAATTTTTTTACTTTATCAAAAGAGATATTCATAATTAAGACCCTTCCTTATTTATATTTTTATCTTCTTCCTCTTTGTTTTCATTTATTTCACTTTCACTCTTCTTACTCTTGACTACTCTGGATATTTTTTTGGATACCTCAGCCGTTTTTACCTGTTCAGAAATTTCTTCTTTTTCCTCCTTTTCCTCTGGCTCGGCTGCCTTATCCTCGGCCTTTTCCGTTTC
The DNA here is from genome assembly GCA_014859225.1 of Candidatus Aerophobota bacterium. Taxonomy (GTDB): domain Bacteria; phylum Aerophobota; class Aerophobia; order Aerophobales; family B3-G15; genus Kmv34. The sequence continues at coordinate 7,301 of JACUUP010000004.1, read as the reverse complement.
AGCCTCCTCTAACTTTTTCTTTTCTTCAATTAGTTTTCTCTTCTCAAAAATATCTTTTCCCTCAACCACAGCATCGGCAATTTTACCGGTAATTAATTTAATACTTTTAATTGCGTCATCATTGGCAGGGATAGGATAACCTATCTCTTCAGGATCCACATTAGAATCAATCATACCTATCACGGGAATCTTTAATTTCACTGCCTCTTTAACCGCGGTGTTCTCTATTCTTACATCAGTTACAAACAAGCAATTGGGAAGAGTATCAACATTCTTAACTCCTCCCAAATTTTTCCCCAACTTTTCCAGTTCTTTCCTCAGGCTTATTTCCTCTTTTTTAGAAAGTTTTTCCCACAAACCCTCTTTTTCTTCTCTTTCCAGATGGGAGAGTCTTTCTATCCTCTTTTTAATGGTGGGAAAATTAGTCAAAAACCCTCCGAGCCATCGATTATTAACATAAGGACAGCCACATCTGTCGGCTTCCTCCTGAATACATTTTTTAGCCTGCGGTTTTGTTCCTACAAAAAGTATTTGTTTTCCTTCCGAACCAAGGTCCCTCACAAAACTATAAGCTTCATCTAAAAGCTTCACCGTTTTGGTTAAATCTATGATGTGCATGTTTTCCCGCCGCTGATAAATATAAGGTTTCATCTTTGGGTTCCAGGCACTTTTTCTGTGACCAAAGTGAGCCCCTGCCTCCAGAAGTTCTTTCATGGTAATTATCGGCACCTTTTACCTCCTTGTCCAGCTTATCTTTTATCTGTATTTGTTAAAATATCCCCTCTTCCACACGAATCAGGAATGGGTTCTTTTTTATCACAGGTAAATCTTTTATCTTCCTTAAAGCTTTTTGAATATTATCTTCACGAGAGCGATGAGTTAACATTATAACCGGGACTAAATTGTCTTTCTTGCTTTCTATTTTTTTCTGGATAACTGATTCAATACTAATATCGTGGTCTCCAAAAACATTGGCTATTTTTGCCAGAACACCCGCTTTATCCACAGCATAAACTTTTAAATAATACTTGGTCTCAATTTCACTCATGGGTTTCAAATTAAAAGAAGGAATTCTTTCAGACAAAAACAATTTTCTACCCTGAGCAATACAAATTAAATCTTCTATAATAGCAGTTGCAGTTGGGTATTTTCCTGCTCCTGGTGCCTGCATCCCTATCTCCAGCCCTATTTCATCTCTAATTTCCAGTCCGTTTTCCACACCCGCAAGACGTGCCAGCCATCTGTCCTGTGGAACTAACGCCGGATGAACCCTTGCTTCCAAAATGTCTTCTTTGCGCCTGGCTATAGCTAAAAGCTTTATCTTATAACCTAACTCATGCGCAAACACAATATCCTCAGAGCTTACATTTGCTATCCCTTCAACATGAATGGACTTCAGGGGGAAAAAACAGCCAAGAGTTAATCCAAGAAGAACAACTAATTTGTGAGCAGTATCTTTCCCATTAATATCATCAGCAGGGTCAGCTTCTGCATATCCCATACTCTGTGCTTCTTTCAAAAGGTCCGGGAGAGGTTTACCCGTTTTCTCCATCTCGGTTAAAATATAATTGCAGGTTCCATTAAAAATACCTACCAGTTTCTCTATCCTGGAGGGAGAGTTTGTTAAACTTTCTATAAGCCTGTAGGCTGCTATATTAGAGGCTCTTACTCCCAAATAGCAATTTTTTTCTGCTGCTTTTTTAAAAATTTCACTTCCCGATGTGGCTAAAAGAGCTTTGTTGGCAGTTATTACATTTTTCCCCTTCTCCAGAGCCTGCAAAACAAAAGCTCTGGCAGGATAGATACCCCCTATTACCTCAATAACTGTATCTATAGACAAGTTGCAAAGTATATCTTCAGGATTAATGGATAAGATTTCAGGAGAAAGATTGATGTCCCTTTTTTTAGTCAAATTTTTAACTACAACTTTTTCTAAAGAAAAGGATGCGCTTCCCAATTTTCCTTCTTTTCGTTTAAGAAGTTCCACTACACCAGAGCCTACTGTTCCCAGACCAAAAATACCTATCCTTAATTTTTTCTTCCCCATTTTCTTTGTTTACTGGCTTATTTTTGCTTTTCTTTTATAATTTTCTCCAATCTATCTATTTTATCCTCTATTCTTGAGATATCCTCCTTGGTAGCAAACTTTCCCTTGGTAATAAGCCCTCCCAGCTCCTTCACTATCTTATTTTCAAGGTCTTCTCTTGTCTCTTCCCCCTTCTTAACTATTTGAGATAAAATATCCTCATCTCCCACATTTTCTGCAGTTTTGCTTAAATCCTCAAGAAAACTCTCCATTTTTTCCTTGCCCAGTGCAGCTACTCCCATTCCTATAAGTAAAGCCTTCCTCAAAAATTTTTCCATGTAACCCTCCTCCTCATTATAACTTGTAGTGTAACATTATAATAGAAACCAGGCAAAGGTCAAAAGGTTAAAGTTACATATATCCATTTTTGCGTGAATTTTCAATAATGATATTTGCTGCCTCATCCGGGTTATCTACCAGATGAAAAAGGGCAGAATCTTCCTTGTTAATACAACCACCTTTTAACATGCAATCGTGTAACCACTGAATTAAACCTTTCCAGTAAGATGAATCGAAAACAACAATGGGAAAATGTTCAATCTTTCCAGTCTGACATAAAGTTAAGGATTCAAAAAGCTCATCCATAGTTCCAAATCCTCCGGGGAATATGACAAAAGCTACAGAGTATTTTACAAACATCATCTTACGCACAAAAAAATATCTAAATTGAAGTGATATATCCTGATAGGGATTTGGCTCTTGTTCATCAGGAAGCTCTATGTTGCAACCAATGGATAAGCCTTTGCCCCGGGTAGCACCTAAATTCGCCGCCTCCATTATTCCTGGTCCTCCACCCGTAATAATAGAAAGCCCTGCCCTGGATAGCTTTTCCGCAACACTTACCGCGGATTGGTAGTAAGTGTTATCGGGGGTAAGCCTGGCAGAGCCAAAAATAGCAACTGCCGGTCCAACTTTAGAAAGTGTATCAAAACCTTCTACAAACTCTCCTTGAATTCTAAGTATTCTCCAGGGGTCTGCATTGGTAAAATCTTCCCTTACCTCTCTTATTACAGCTTGTAAAAGCTCTTTATCATGATGTAGACGTTGTTTTCCCTTCATATCCAATGTTATCCTCCAGTTTCTCTAAAAACGTTTTTTAACATTCATCCTTAAAAACAGGTGTTACAATTTCTTTATTTTCTAACATATCTTTTGTAAAAAGCTCACTAAGTTTTTTATAAATATATCCTGGCTCTCCTGCGTCAATTTTTTTTCCATCATATCTTACTATGGGAAGAACGTTGGGTCCCGTGCCAAATAAAAGCATCTCTTGTGCATTATAAGCATCCTCCCGGGATATATCTTTTTGAAGAATCAGTTTTAAATCCCCGGTTTTTATTAGCTCCTTAGCTAATTCCACTCCCCGCAAAAGAGAAGTGCCTTTTAATATATGGTTAAATGTGGGATACACAAGCATCTTATCTTTGTTAACAATAGCCACATTTTCAGTTGCTCCCTCAGTCAGCATTCCCCGTGCATCAAGCATTATGGCAAAATCTACATTATTTTGCTCTGCCTCCATATCTACAAGAACATTTGGCAGATAGTTACAGGATTTTACCTGAGAAAAAAAGGAGGGTTTGATGGGTATCTTGCTGGTTATTGCTGATACTCCCCGGGTGTAAAATCTCTCAGGGCATTTCCAAGCCTCAAGGCATACAACATAAAGGTTGCTTTTCTGGCATTCCTTTGGTGCACAGTCAAATCCCCCCAGGCCCCGGGAAACAAAAAGCCGCACCACACAATCCTTAGCACCTCCTATAGCTACAGTCTCTACAACTATTTGCTCAATCGCATCAATGTCAAAGGGAAGCTCCAAGGAGATAAGCTTTGCCGACCTTTGCAATCTTTCAAGATGGGCTTTCAGGTTATAAATGTTTCCCTTCACACACTTAAAAGCTTCAAAAATACCATCTCCCCGGTGCACCATATGGTCATCCAGGGGGATAACCATGAAAGCAGGCTCAGTTACCACCCCACCAAAAACACTTGAGTACATAGAAAAATACTTTTCCCTTCCGGGTTCTCGCCAGATAGCTTTTTGGGAAAAAATTTCCTCTTTTGACAGGAGCTTTAGTGGTATGTTTTTAGACTTCATTTTATCTTTATCCTTTTCTGTAGTAGATTTTTAGATTTTATCTTCTAACCAAGCTGATAACATTTTAGTCGTGTTATTGCCAAAGTCAAATTGATAGACTCCAGGAGAGTTACTATCAGAGGGAAAGGATTTAGAGGAGTTTGTTGTTTTGAATAATAATATGTATAATAGCTAAGATTACTTTACGAGGAGGTCATGATGAATGCCTGGGAAGTAGTTGTCAATATGGTTAAATCGCAGGGAGTGGAATTTATTTTTGGGCTGGGGGATACCGACCTTTTGTTGTATGCCGAGAAAGTGCCAGGATTAATGCCAATCACTGTTCGGTATGAGGGTTCAGCACCATTTATGGCTGCGGCTTACTCCAGACTGACTGGTAAGCCAGGCGTGTGCAGCGGTAGCCCCGGGCCAGGGGTGGCTAATTTAGTTCCCGGGGTATTGGAGGCATATTCTGGGTGTGTGCCACTGGTAGTGATATGTCCAACAATATCTCAAAAAACAGAAGGGATGGGTGAATTTCAGGAGTGCGACCAGTTGGGCATGATGAAGCCAATAACCAAATGGAGCGCCCGAGTCCCCCTCACGGAAAGAGTTCCCTGGTTTGTGAACCGTGCCTTTTCCGTAGCCATAAACGGACAACCAGGACCTGTTTACCTGGAGATACCCTATGATGTTGGTGGTCACCACGACCAGGTGGAGATTGAACAACCAAAATATACAGCTGCAAAAAGAATTCCTAACGCTGGCGCTCCAGAACTAATCGCTGAAGCTGTAGAGCTATTGCTAAATACGGACCGAGTGGTGGCGGTAGCTGGTAGCGGAACAGTATATGCAAGAGCCTCGGCGGAATTCAGGGAATTTATTGAACTACTGGGCATACCATTTTTGACCACACCTGGCGGAAGAGGTATTCTGTCTGAAGACCATCCTCTATCCCTTGGGCTATGCGGTCTATACCGTACGAAAGTTGGAAAGAAAATATACTCTGATGCCAGCTTGATTGTAAGTATTGGCAGCAGGAATGAGAGTTTCCAAACGCACCAATTTAAGGATTTTCCTGCAGGAGCCAAGTTCATCCAGATCGACATCTCTGCGTTTGAAATCGGGAGAGTCTGGACGCCTGATGTAGGTATCGTTGGTGATGCCAAAATTGTCTTGAGACAACTAGTTGATGCCATAAAGACAAAGGTTGGAACGGGAAGAAATTTTAAGGAAATGCCAGAGATAAAGCAAATTGTAAAGGCAAAAAAGGAGTTTGAAGCTGAGGTAGAGGCTGAGTGTATGGCTGAATCCACTCTGATTTCAGCCAAGCGTATAGTACATGATTTGAACAAAGTGTTTGACAAGAACACAATCCTGGTCAATGAGAATGGTTCTCAGGATTGCTGGTCATATTTCTTCCCTTACTATAAGGTCAAGAACGGCTCAGGCTGTGTCCCGGTTGCTGAACAGACATGTATGGGAATGGGTGTAGTTGGTGCTATTGCAGCTAAACTGACGAAGCCAGAAAAGAATGTAGTATGTGTTAGCGGTGATGGAGCCTTTCAAATGTATATGAAGGAGCTACCAACAGCAGCCCAGTACAACGTGGGATGCACCTGGGTAGTACTGAATAACTCTGCCTTAGGTTGGGTAAAATCTTCACAGATAGACAAAGTAGGATGGGATACCGCCACATTCAAAATACAACCTGATTTCGTGAAGTGGGCTGAAGCATGTAAATGTTATGGGAGAAGAATTGAAAGGTCATCCGAGATAAGGTCGGCTCTAAAAGAGGCATTGAAAGCTAACCAGGAGGGAATACCCGCAGTACTTGACTTTGTCACGGGAATTGATATGTCCCATTTTGAACGTTCCAAATGACAAACTCTTGCATAATATACTGTCTGATAAATCATACAAGGTCAAAAATTAGGTTTTGGAGCTAATAAATAAAAGAAAATTATATGTGATATCTTTTCATTCGATATCTTATGAGTGAGGCTATAATGAAAAGAACTGGCACAAAGAGAAAACCTGACCGCATCCCAAGTTTTTCTATGAGAAATCCAAACAAAGGACCTGCAATAACAAAACCCAGGGTATAGGAAGAGAAAAGAAAACCATAACTGGTGCTGCGTCCTTCAGCATGTGAATAATCAGCCAGTAAAGCTTTATCTGTTGGGCTTCTTGCGCCCAGTAGAAAAAAACAAGATAGAAGAACAACAAGCAGCAATTGAGAAGGTAGATGAAAAAGAGCAACAATGGCTGTGAAAAAAGCTGCAAGTAGACCGAATAGGGCATAAGTTGTAATGAATCCTATTTTGTCCGATAGTTTCCCACCAACCAGATTTCCCAGAAAAGTTCCAATATAACTGATACCGACTATTGTTCCAGCTATTGCTACAGAAAAACCATAAACTTGAACCAGAAAAATAGCTAAAAATGTTGTAAAACCACCAAATCCCACTACTGCTATCATACCGCTTCCCATTTGCAGGTAAAAGGGAAAAAGTTCTTCTTTTTTGATTCCAAAAGCAACCTTAGGAGTCCTGTATAGAGTCCCTTTTTCTGAATCCCTGGATTTTTTGGATGTAACCTCACCTATCCCATCCTTAGCAAAAAGAAAATAAAGCAATATAAGCACAAGGCAAGGAATTGCCATTATCATTAATGCATATCTCCAGCCCAGCCACTGACCAAGGCCTCCCAGGCTTACAAAAGCTATTCCGCTTCCTATAGAACCTATTGACTCATGCAACCCGATTGCTTTTCCTCTAACATTGCTCCTTACACCTTTAGACAAATACGAAAGCCCTGCTGGATGATACATGCACGTTGCTACTCCAAACCCTACGATAAATAAAAAGAGAGTCAGAGAATTAGGTGCCAAACCTGAAAGAATCAGAAAAATAGGAATGGTAAAAAATTCTAAAAGAATAACTCTTCTCTCTCCCACTCTATCGGCTAATTTGCCCGTTAGAATCATTAAAAATCCCGTCCCCATAAATACAGCCTGGAGAAACCCAAGCATTGTATAAGATGGAATTATACTTTGTCTTAGCAACGGGAATAAGGGTGGTAAGGCAAAAAGATAAATATGATGCAAAAAATGAAATGACAACAACCAGCCGAATA
>JACUUP010000262.1 GCA_014859225.1 Candidatus Aerophobota bacterium | reverse complement strand
CCTATATCTGTAACTTCCGGTAAACTCTCCCCTTAGCTTTCTTATATTTCTGTGGCTAAAAGGGTCTTCCCTCAACCTTTCAACTACTCTATCAATCCGGGAAGCTGTCTTTTTGTCCAAGCTTCTGTAAAATCTTAAGGCTCTCCTGTGGACTGTTACTTTATACATCTACTTTGCCGCGTTCTTCCCAGGGAATAAAGTTCTTTTGTTCTTTCAGGTCCCTTTTTGCCTCTCTATAAGCTTCCACAATACCTTTATCCTTTAGAAGCTCCTCCGTAGCCTCCCATTCTTCTCTCTCATTCAGGTATTCAATAAAATCCAGGATAAGTTTTACTCTTCCCTCGGAGAGCCTGTCAATGACCTGTTTTGCTTTTTCTTTAATATTCACTCCCATTTTAGACCTCACTTAAAGATATAGTTTTTCCCGCATTATCTTCCTGGATGGCCTCTTTCTCCATCTTCTCAAGAGCCATACTCCAGGCAGGGTTAAGCTCAAAGAATAAAGCTTCCTTCTCATCTTCCGATAACTGGGAAATAACCTTTTTTATCTCCTCTATATCAGTTTCAATCTTTACCTTACCCATTTTTTCTCCTCTCCTTGTTATTTAACCACAACAAAAATATAGAATATTGTTAACAAGGGTATCAAAACTAAAGCTATAAGGTAAAATATTTTTAACCTAAGTTTAAAAAACATCCATAGTCCCAACCCTAAAAAGGGTAAAGAGATTAATCTGACCATAGTTCTAACTTTATTTATTGCAGGATCATCTAACTCAAGAGGAGGTTCTATAAAGTGGTCTGGAATAATCAATGCTGATATACTTGAGGACAAGAGTAAAACAGCAAAAACCAATAACAAACTTCCCCAGAAATAAACCTTAAATTTACTCTTCACTTGTCCCCTCCAATTCAATTTCAATTTTTACTTTGCTCATAACTTTTATTCTTGGTAAATGTTAATCAAAACATCTTTCCCTGCTCCCCCTGCTCACCTTGCTTCTCTCTATGTTTTTTAGCCCTCCTAAAAGTTCTATCCAAAGAAGCTATACCCTCAGGTGACCTCTTTATCCCTTGCCCATTAAATAATTCCTTTGTAAATGCTTTTCAAGTTTCTAGCCACTCCT
>JACUUP010000003.1 GCA_014859225.1 Candidatus Aerophobota bacterium | reverse complement strand
CTTTCACCTGCTTGATTAGAAAGACTTCTTGGCACACCGAGACGCCTGTCCTACGATGTGTGTAAATCCTACAAAATGTAGCCGCACCTTTTAAGGTGCGCTTGGAGGGACTCGAACCCCCGATCTCCGGATCCGCAATCCGACGCTCTATCCATCTGAGCTACAAGCGCAAATTTTGTAGTATAACATACTAATAAATATATTATTTTTTACCAAAAGTCAACATTTTTCCCATTTTGGTTGACACGTCAAGGCGTGAACTGGACTTTTTCTCCAGTTATGATATTCTTACTTATTGCAGGATATATCGTGCTTCCATTTTTAGCACAAATCAACAATAACAGTTAGGATTATGTAAAAGGGAGCCACTAACCTATCAAAAAACTTTGTTTATTAAAAATATGTCCAAAAAGGAGATTTTCACAATGTTCAAGTTTGGCGTTGATTCATTCATATGGTCCGAACACTTTTCAGAAAAAGACCTCTGGATTATTGCTAAGGCGAAGGAACTGGGCTTTGAGGTTCTTGACATAGCCATAGCACACCCCGAAACTTTCCCCACGAGGGCAGTTAGAGAAAAGGCGCGTGATACTGGAATAGAGATTGTCACAACGACAACGTTGAACGAAAAAACCAACATAATATCTCCCGACCCCAAAATACGGGCTAATGGAGTTGAGTCGCTGAAACGTTTGGTGGACATAAATATAGAACTTGACTCAAAGATTCTTGGAGGGGTCAACTACGCAGCATGGGGATATCTTACGGGGAAACCACGCACCGAACAAGAATGGGAATGGTCAGTGAGTTGTATGCGAAAGGTCGCCCAATACGCAAAAGATAAAACTGACCTTGTGATTGCAGTAGAACCAGTAAATCGCTTTGAGACACACTTTCTCAATATTGCAGAAGATGCTGTTATGTACTGCAAGGACGTTGATACAGGAAATGTAAAGGTTCATCTGGATACTTTCCATATGATAAGAGAGGAAACGAGTTTCAAGGAAGCTGTTAAAACGTGCGGAAAAGAATACCTTGGTTACGTCCATCTGGGTGAGAATAACAGAGGGATACCCGGCACTGGTCTTGTGCCATGGAAAGAGTTATTCAAAGCACTGAAAGACATTGGCTATACTGCCCCACTCGTTCTGGAATCTTTTGATCCAAAATTTGAGGAGCTAAACCGACTGTGCGCTATATGGAGAAAATTTGCAGACTCTGGGGAAGAGCTCGCAATACGTGGGTTAGGAAATCTCAAAGCAGTTGCCACGAAGGTTTGGAGGAATACGTAAACACCTGGGAGTTGAAAATTTCTTAAGTCATCAAAACAACATTAACTTATTAGCGCAAAACTTGTTTTCCACCTGTTTGCTGCAAACTTTTTATTTTTTCTTCTATATCAGCCTTGCGCTCTTTTTCAAAATTATTCTTCATCATATAGGAAAGTGCCTCCAGATAATAATCAATGGCTTTACGAGGATTGCTTTCTTTTTCTGCTTTTTCTAAAAGCTCATCCAGGTCCATAACCTTCTGGAATCTTTCTATTTCGCTCTCTAACCTGGTTATTCTTACCTTGCTCCTTGAGTATCTGAGCCCCTGCAGGAAATTTCTGACCTGCTCATGATAAAAATCGCAACGAAGTCCAAGTTCATCCCGAGGTTTTTTAACTTTGATTTCTTCCCTTGCTCTAAGATACAGGAAAAAAATCACTAAAACAGCAATAATTAATACAACTTGAAACATGTTCACCTCCCCCGCTTTTTTACCTGTCCTTTTTATTTATACTACATAATCAAATCAGGGTCAAGATAGCTAATTTTAATTGACATCCCAGATGCATCTTCTTGACAACTCATCTATATTTAATATCCTATAACCAGTGGGGCAAGCTAATGGTAGAAAAAAAAGCATTTTTCATAGTTGTGGACGGGATGGGAGACAGGACAGTAAAAAATGGCATGACCCCACTTCAGCTTGCCAGAAAACCTTTCCTTGACGACCTTGCTGCAAGGGGCAGCACCGGTCTTATGAGCACTCTTGGACCTGGGATAATACCGGGAAGTGACACAGCTCACCTTGCTCTTTTTGGTTATGACCCTGATATATATTATAAAGGGAGGGGCCCATTTGAAGCTCTGGGAGTTGGTCTTGACCTGGAGGAAGGAGATGTTGCCTTCAGGTGTAATTTTGCCACGGTAAATGATAAATTTCAAATAATTGATAGAAGAGCGGGAAGACTTAAAGATGAGGGCTGCGTCTTAGCCTCATCCCTGCAAAATCTTACAATAGATGGAATTCAGGTAAAATTTGTCCCATCTACAGAACACAGAGGAGTTTTGCTTCTAAGGGGAGGTGGACTTTCGCCCGCTATTTCTGATACCGACCCACATTCTGCAGAAAAAAAACCACCTTTAGAATCAAAACCATTAGACGACAGTCCAGAGGCAAAAAGAACAGCTACTATTGTAAATAAATTTGTTAAAAAAAGCTTAGAGATTCTTGGCTTTCATACCTTAAACAAAGAAAGAGAAAAACAGGGAAAATTGCCCGCTAACATTCTCATAACCAGAGGAGCAGGAATCTATCAAAAGGTTGAATCTTACAAAGAGCGCTATGGGATAACTTCCTGTTGTATTGCTGGCTCAGCACTTTATAAAGGTGTAGCCCGCTATGTGGGGATGGACATCTTAAAAGTGGAGGGAGCAACGGGAAGAGTTGATACCAATATAGAGGCAAAAGCAAAGGCGGCAATAGAGGCGCTTGGGCAATATGACTTTATTTTTATTCACGTAAAAGGTACTGATAATGCAAGCCACGACGGCAACCTGAAGGAAAAACTTTTTATGATTGAAAAGGTGGACAGGCTGGTAAGTTTGTTGAAAGATAAAGATGCCTGGCTTATCCTTACAGCCGACCATTCCACCCCTGTAAGTATAAAAAGGCACAGCGCAGACCCTGCTCCTGTATTAATTTATGGGGATGGAGTAAGAAGGGACAAAGCCAGATGTTTTGATGAGGTATCTGCAGCCTGTGGATGTCTGGGGCATCTTAATGGAGTAAGTCTGCACCGAATAACGATGGACCTCATGGGGTGTGGGCACATGGTAGGTTCATAAAAAAATTCTAAGGAGGTGAGTAACTTGGTAGAGGTAAATGTTGTTAATGTGGCTATAGATGTAAAATCCAAAATGCCCGTAGTTGTCCTCAAGGAGAAAGGAGGGGATAAAACGCTTCCCATCTGGATTGGACTTTTTGAGGCTCAATCAATTGCCCTGGCAATGGAAAATATTAAACCCCCGCGACCTCTTACACACGATTTGGCTAAATCTCTTATTGAAAAGCTCAAAGGTAAGGCAGATAGGGTGGTGATAAATGACCTCAAGCACAACACCTTTTACGCTAAAATCATGCTCCGGCAAAACAGTGAGAATATCCAGATTGATTCTCGTCCAAGCGATGCTATAGCTATTGCTTTAAGACTTAACATCCCTATCTTCATAGACGAAGCGGTACTTGATAAAGTAGCCATTGGTTCAAGCCCCATTGGCGACGAAGAGATAGAAGATTTCAAGAAAAAACTGCAGAACTTAAAACCTGAGGATTTTGGTCTTTAGAAACTATGAAAGCGTTATAAAGATGCGCAGAGAAGATAATTTTTTCCTTTTAAGATGCTTAAAAGCTGCCAGTTTTATTTCTTGCACTATTTAAATCTTTAGCTAAATAGCAAATGAGACAGGCGAGACGCCTGTCATGTTATGCTCTTATTAAACCTCGCAGCGGGAAAAAAGATAAGCACCAATAATAAGCATTGATAAAGAAAAACTTATCAAAACGGCAAAATCTACAATTAAAGGAAAATGTGATACGTCCAGCATGATACCTCGCAGTGCATCAACACCATAGGTAAGAGGATTTATGTAAGTTAAAAATCCAAGCCAGGAAGGCAAACCTTGCAGCGGGAAAAGAGCACCTGACAGGAAAAAGATGGGCATAATAATGAAATTCATCACTATTTGAAAACCGTGCATGTCCTCCATTTTGGAGGCAAAAGCTACCCCCATACCGACAAATCCAACTCCTATAATTATCATAAGAATTACAGAAAGAAGAAACTCTAAAGGGCCTTTCAGGCGGAAGCCGAAAAGATGAGCAACAAGTAAAATGCTAAGAGCCTGAAGAATTGTAGTGGTCATCCCGCCTGCAATTCTACCCAGAACTAAAGATAACCTGGATACAGGGGCAACCATTATTTCCCTCAAGAAACCAAACTGGCGGTCCCAGAGGACAGAAAGACCAGCAAACATTGACGAGAATAAAAGAGTCATCCCCACAAGTCCTGGTATTAGAAACTGTAGATAATCAAGCCCTTCCATCTCGGGTATGGTAAACCTCATGGAAGAGCGAAATCCCACTCCAAGAACAGCCAGGAAGAAAAAGGGCTGAGCAACATTTCCTATAATTCTTGACCTTGCTCTAAAGAAGGTTTTAAGCTCCCTCAACCAGAGAACATAAATAGCCTGAATGGATATGCCCCTCATTTTCTCCTCCAGGACCTTATTTTAGCACTTATTCTCTGGCGTGAGGAGCCCTCCTCTTCCCTGATTGTCCTGCCGGTAAAATGCAAGAATACATCTTCCAGGGTAGGTCTTCGCAGGTCTATCCGGTGGACCTTGAGAGCGTTCTCCTGCGCCAGGGTAACTAAAAATGGTATTCTCTTATCTGCCCTTGTTACCACAAGATAAAGAAGTTCATTGTATATGCGGACACTGCTTATCCACTCAAAATTTGACACCAGCTTTACCATCTTCTTGGATGAAGATACCCTCATAGAAATTATATCTTTGCCCACACGATTTTTAAGGTTCTGTGGCTTGTCTATGATGAGCATCTTCCCCTTATCTATTATCCCCACCCTATCACAAAGAGTATCAGCTTCATCCATATAGTGGGTGGTTAGCAAAATGGCAATTTTTTCTCTCTTGTTCAAAAGCTTAATATGTTCCCATATCCTGTGTCTTGTCTGTGCATCCAGTCCAAGCGTTGGTTCATCCAGAAAAAGCACCCTGGGATAGTGCATCAAGCCCCTTGCTATCTCAAGTCTTCTACACATCCCTCCTGAGTAATATTTGACCAACGTATTTCGCTTATCCCAGAGCTCAACAAGATTAAGCACCTGTTTTATTCTCTCTTTTCTCAAACTTTTCTTCATGCCATAAAGGCGGGCATGAAAATCAAGATTCTCCTCTGCGGTTAATCTATCATCAAGAGCCTGGTCCTGAAATACAATCCCGATTGTTCTTCTTACATCATCAGGCTTTCTGGACACATCGTATCCCCAGACTTTAGCTTCTCCCCTGGTTGCCCTCAGGGTGGTAGATAAAATCCTGATGGTAGTAGTTTTTCCTGCTCCATTTGGTCCCAGCATCCCAAATATCTCCCCCTCTTTAACAAAAAAAGAGATATCATCTACCGCCTTAAGCCCATTAAATTCCCTGGTTAGATTATTAATCTCTATTGCCTGCATTTTACCAATATTTATTTAAATGTTTCAGAGCCCATCTGCACACCCCATTTAGAGTTAATCTCAGCTTTCCTCAAGCATACAGCTTAAATATATCTTTTGTTGATTTTTACATATTTTTCCGTTAAGTCACATCCCCAGAAACTGGCTTCACACATGCCTTGATTGAGTTTAATTAAAATTTTTATGTTATCAGCGGATAAAACTTCCCTCAGGCTGGATAAAGAGGCTCCCTCTGACTCGCCATTTCTAACTACCAATACATCATTGATTAATATATCCACCCTTTCTGGCCTTATCCTGGTATGGGCGGAGCCTAAGGCGGCCATTATCCTTCCCCAGTTGGGAGAAGCACCGGCAATAGCTGTCTTTACCAGATTAGAATCAGCTACCGCCCTGGCTACGCGTCTTGCATCCTGGGGGAAAGGGGCTTGCTCTACTTTTACCTCAAACATCTTTGTAGCACCTTCGCCATCCTTAACTATGGATTTGGCAAGATATATGCAAAGATGCTCCAGGCTCTCACAAAATTTTTCAAAGTTTACATCTTTTACCCTGAGAGTGGGTTTTTTTCTCCAGGTCTTAATTTTCTTGTTTCCCGCTTTCCCATTAGCAAGAATAATTACCGTATCATTTGTGCTCATATCCCCATCTACACTTATCTGGTTGAAAGATTTGTCTACCGCTCTTTGCAAAGCTTCTCTTAGAGCATCACGGGTGATACAGGCATCGGTAGTGATAAAACAGAGCATGGTGGCAAGGTTGGGAGCTATCATACCTGAGCCTTTGGCAATTCCTCCTATTTTAACCTTCTTTTTTCCCTGTCCAGAAATATCTGTCTCAAGTGCCAGCTCTTTTATATTGGTATCAGTGGTAAGGATAGCTTCTACAGCCTGACGACTGCCCTGAGAGGAAAGCTCTTTTGCAGCCATCCTTATACCGTTCTCCACTTTGTCCATAGGAAGCTGCTCGCCTATTACACCGGTTGAGGCTACCAGAACTTCACGGCTGTCAATACCAAGAATCTCAGCTGCCATCTGGCAAATTCTTAGCGCATTCTCAAACCCTTTTTTACCCGTGCAGGCATTGGCATTTCCACTGTTAGCCACGATTACCCTTGCCTGTCCTTTGCGCATTTTTTTCTGGGAAAGTATAACGGGTGCAGCCTTTACCTTATTTGTGGTAAACATACCATCTGCCACTGCCGGAAACTCTGAGTAGATGAGTGCAAGGTCAGGGCTGTTTTTCTTTATTCCACAGTGAACTCCTGATGCTTGAAACCCCAAAGGAGAAGTTACACCTCCCTGGATACTTATCAACTTTTGTCCTCCTTTGCTTTTTTCCACTCACTCAAGGCCCAAATCCTCGTCAAATCCGCACATAAGATTCATATTCTGGATAGCCTGCCCTGATGCTCCTTTAACCAAATTATCAATTGCCGAGATTACCACTACTTTATCATCCCTCCTATCAACATAAAGACCAATCCTGCATCTATTGGACCAGATAACTTCCCTGGTATGAGGGAAAAAACCTGGAGGGAGAACTTCAACAAATGGCTCTTTTCCGTAAAATTTCGTGTAAATATCCAGCACCTCTTCTGTGCTCATTTTTTTTACAAGGTCCACATAGCAGGTGGAAAGAATGCCCCGATTTGCAGGAATAAGATGAGGAACAAAAGTGAGCGTCACGTTCTCATTTGCAATTTTGGTAAGTTCCTGTTCTATCTCGGGAAGATGGCGATGACCTGCCACATTGTAAGCATTAATATTCTCACTCACCTCGGGAAAATGAGTTTCTAATGTAGGAGTCCTACCTGCTCCACTTACCCCGGATTTTGAATCGGCAACCAATCCTTCTCTCTTAATTAATTTATTCTTAAGCAAAGGAGCAAGGGCAAGAATAATTGAGGTGGGGTAACACCCGGGATTTGCCACAAGTAAAGCCTGCTTTATCTTCTCGCGGTAAATTTCAGGAAGACCATACACCGCTTCTGATAAAAGGTCCTCTCTTGCATGAGAAATTCCATACCAGCTTTGATAAACCCCGGCATCATGTAGACGAAAATCGGCAGAAAAATCAACTATTTTAACCCCCCGGTCAAATAATTTCCCCACTACCTTAGCTGATTTTCCATGGGGAAGAGCGGTAAAAACAAGGGGGGAGCTGATTTTATCAATATTCAGAGACTCACACACTATGTCGCATTTAACCTGGGGGTAAACCTCGGATATCTTTTTACCGGCAAAGCTCTCTGAGGTCAAAGTATCTATTTCAACTCCAGGATGCTTGAGCAAAAGCCTCACAAGCTCCACCCCCGTATATCCAGTCGCTCCAATTACCGATACTTTCACTTTGTTTTCTTTTTGCATTTTGAACTTTTCCTTTAATTTTAGCATAAGGTGGATACATGGCAAGGATTCGCAAGACACCTATCCTACGCTACGTTGTCCACCCCTGGTAGGATAGGTATCTTGCCTGTCCTACTATAGGTGCACCCTTTATCAAGAAAGAAATGTTAGTAGGAGCTATATTCAATTAACTTATCAATGGAGGCGTGCCAGCTTCCCTTCCAGTTTTTGATTATCACCTCAGCCGGGCAAAGCTCATCCTCTATGAGAAGCTGCATAAGTTGGGCAAGGTAAATACTCTCATCTTCTCCTTTATCGTTCAGCTTTTCCTGTTCTTTTAACCCAGCCCGGGCTATTTTTAAAATTTCCTTGGCAAGATCAAGCAATCTTACTTTTTCTATTTTAGTCCTCAGGCCCTGGTGAGGAACCACACGGTAGAGCTCACAAATATTTTCCCACGAAACACCTTTTAATAAAGATAAAACTTCAGCAAGGGAGTTTTTGCTGTATAATATTCCCTTCCACAGGGCCGGAATAGCAGGGAGAAGTTCCATCCTTTGACAGTCGGCATTTCTTATCTCTATATAGCTTCTAACCCTTACCTCTGTAAATATTGTGGAAAGATGAAGTTCCCAGTCATCCAAGGTAGCCCTGTAACCTTGATATCCTTCTTTCAGATATTTAGAAAAAGTCGTATTTTTAACCTCAATCCACCCCTCATCTCTCAGGATGAAGAACATTGGAACATCCAGAGCATAGTCAACATAGGAGGAGAATCGTGGCTTTAAGAAAAATCGCTTATTAATTAGATGGCAGCGGGCAGGGTCTGTATAATTCCATATACAAGCCCTTTTGCTTAAAAATCCATTTAATTTTCCTTCGGATACAGGGGAATTAGCAAAAATGGCAGTGATAATAGGCACAAGCTTTAAGGCTGTTCCCATCTTGGTAGAAAAATCTTCCTCATCCAGATAGTCCAGATTTACCTGAATTGAGGCAGTTTTTTTCATCATATAGTGACTGAGTTTTCCATGTTTTTCCATATAAGGAACCATAATCCTGTATCTATTTTTGGGAACCCACTGTATATCTTTTAGTTTACTTACAGGCTGCATTCCCAACCCTAGCCACTTTATACCCAGGGGCTCTGAAATAGATTTAATTTCTCTTAAGTGCTCCTCCACCTCTTTTTTTACCTGATGAACGTTGTCCAAAGGGCTGCCGCTTAACTCTATCTGCCCACCGGGCTCTAAAGTTATATTTTTAGTTCCCCTGAAAAGGCCAATAATACTGCCTTCTTCTCTAATCGGTTCCCATCCATATCTTTGACTCAATCCAGAAAGAACTGCAGCCACTCCTTTTTTGCCTGTATAGGAAATCGCTTCCTTAGAATGCTTGAAAACACCTAATTTTTCAAACTCCCCTCCTATCTTTGACATTTGCTCTGGTGTAGATGAGTTCAAGAAATACTCCACAAGCTGCTTTCTATGGGTAATTATCTTTTGCATGTGTCCTGTTTTTGCTCATAATTTAGTTAAACTATATTATGCATCCCGGCACCCTTATGTCAAACATCCTTGACTCGCCCCATTTTACTGGTATAAATTTAACAGGGGTGAAAATGAGTTTAAACATAGCATTTATTATGGACCCTTTTGAGAAGCTGGACAGTATTGATGAGGATACAAGCTGTTGTTTAATTATGGAATGTCTTGGAAGGGGACACAAAGTATACTACCTGCAGATAAAAGACCTTGAACTTCAAGCAAATGAAGCCCGGGGTAAAGTGCGCCAGATATCGGAGAGGAAAAAGGATAAATTTATTATGAATGACCCAGAAATGTTAAGTCTGGATACATTTCATGCCATATTCATCCGAAAAGACCCTCCTTTTGACCTTGATTATCTTTATGCAACCTATATCCTGGAGTATGCGTCCCCTGCCCTGGTCATTAACAGCCCCCGGGGAATAAGAGATGCTAACGAGAAACTTTACATCCTTAATTTTCCTGAATTTGCTCCCAGATGTTTTGTAAGTAAAGACCCACGCCAACTAAAAAAATTTCTGCGTGAGGTGGATGGACAGATGGTTGTAAAACCTCTCAACAGCTGCAGTGGAAAAGGAATCCTTTATCTAAGGGGAGAGGATATAAATCTCAACTCCCTTCTTGAAACAGCCACTGAGGAAGGTGAAAGATTTGTGATTGCCCAGGAATTTTTACCTCAGGTAAAAGAGGGAGACAAAAGAATACTTCTTTTAGAAGGAAAACCCCTTGGAGCCATGTGCAGAGTCCCGCCTGCTAATGATTACAGAGCCAATATTCATCGGGGGGCAAAGTATGTCCAGACCAAAATTACCGCTCAGGATGAAAAGCTCTGCCAGCATTTATCTTCCCGTCTCATAAAAGAGGGAATTTATTTTGCCGGATTAGACATTATAGGAGAAAAAATAGTAGAGATAAATGTTACAAGTCCAGCGGGCATACCCGAGATAAACCACCTACAAAAAACCTGTCTGGAAAAAGTTGTAATAGACTGGGTGGAGAAAAAAGTTACCTTATGTTCCACTTTTTCTTAAATTCTTTTAACTTAGCCCGCAGCTCCTCCTCAAGGGAAGCGCTCTCAGAGACAAATGAGGAAATCTCGTCAAAAGTCTCCTCTGTAGTTTGTTCCAGCCAGTTGCTTAAACCTTCCTGTTTAGCTTCCTTAATTTGGGCTTTTCTTTCGGATGCGGACAAACTCCCCCAACCTTTATTTTTACTCAAAGTCCTGCGCATCCTTCGGGGAAGGTATCTTCCCACTATCTCTTTCGTTGAACTCATATACTCACCAATTATCTGTTCAATTTCCTGCTCGCTAACTTCTTCCTTTTTCTTTCTTTTTTCTTCCTTCTTTTTTTTCTTCCAGAAAAACATAGAAACCCTCTTTTTTAGAAATTATCTTACAAAAAAAATGAAGACGGTCAAATTTTAAATGAAAAAGAGTCTCGCATTTAATTACTTGACATGAGAGTTTGATTAAATAATATAAGTATCACCCATAATATAGCCGGCGTAGCTCAAAGGAAGAGCAGCTGATTCGTAATCAGCAGGTTGTAGGTTCAATTCCTATCGCCGGCTCCAGGAGAATGAAAAACAAAAATGATAGACTACGACCCGAAAATAGTTGAGGAAAAATGGCAAAAACACTGGGAAAAAGAAAAAACCTTTGCTTCCCATCCTTACCAGGGTGAAAAATACTACATGTTAGAGATGTTTCCCTATACATCGGGAGGTATCCACATAGGTCATGTCCGCAACTACACCATAGGTGATGTAGTTGCTCACTATAAAAGAATGCAAGGGTTTAATGTTCTTCACCCTATTGGATTTGATGCTTTTGGTCTACCAGCAGAAAACGCAGCAATTGAAAAAAAAATACATCCCAAAGATTGGACATACTCCAACATAGACACCTTTCGCCGCCAGCTTAAAAGATTGGGGTTCTCTTACGACTGGGACAGAGAGGTTATAACCTGTGATAAGGATTATTACCATTGGAATCAGTGGTTTTTCCTGAAATTCTACGAAAAAGGGCTTGTTTATCGGAAAAAAACACCTGCTAACTGGTGTTCAACCTGTTCTACCGTTCTTGCTAATGAGCAGGTTGAACAGGGTAAATGTTACAGATGCGCAACACCCGTTACTCAGAAAAGTCTAAAACAGTGGTTTTTTAAAATCACCCAATACGCTGATGAGCTCCTAAAAGAGATGAAAAATATGGACAACTGGCCTGTTGCTGTGAAAAAAATGCAGGATAACTGGATAGGTAAAAGTGAAGGGGTGCAAATTGATTTTTCTATCTTTCATAATGGAGAAAAATTACCTGTGTACACTACACGTCCAGACACGGTGTTTGGTGCAACCTACCTTGTGCTTTCCCCTTCCCATCCTTTTTCAGAGAAAATAGCAAAAAAAAATCCTTCTTTGAAATCTGAAATTGAAAGAATGCGTCAGGAACAGTTAATTAAGGGAGAAGTAGAAAAAAGAGGTATCTTTACAAATCTTTGGGCAATTAATCCTGTGAATAAAGAAAAAATCCCTATCTGGATAGCAAACTATGTGTTGATGGAATACGGAACAGGAGCTATAATGGCTGTTCCAGCTCATGATGAGAGAGACTTTGAATTTGCCAAGAAATATAACCTGCCAGTAAGAGTAGTGATTTGTCCCCCTGATAAAAACTTGCATGGGGAAAATTTAGAACAGAGCTATGTGGGGGAAGGAAAAATGGTTAAGTCAGGAAAGTTTAGTGGAATGGCAAGTGATAAGGCAAGGAAAGAAATGAGTGAGTGGATGAAAGAAAACAAAATAGGCACTTTCCAGGTTCGCTACAAATTACGAGACTGGTGCATTTCCCGTCAGCGCTACTGGGGAACTCCTATCCCTATCATTTACTGTTCAAAATGTGGAACGCTCCCTGTTCCAGAGAAAGACCTTCCGGTAGAACTTCCCTTTAATATTAAAATTACAGGAAAGGGAGGCTCTCCTCTTGAGAAAGTAAAAGAGTTTGTCCAGTGCCACTGTCCGGTGTGCGGGGAAAAAGCAAAAAGAGAGACTGATACTATGGACACCTTTGTTGATTCGTCCTGGTATTTTTTCAGCTACGCAAGTTTAAAAGGGGATAGCTTTCCCTTTGATTCGCGTGAGGCAGGTTACTGGATGCCTGTTGACCAGTACATAGGAGGTATTGAGCATGCAATACTACACCTTTTGTATTCTCGTTTTTTCACTAAAGCTCTAAGGGATATGGGCCTTGTAAAAATAAAAGAGCCTTTTACCCGCCTTCTTACCCAGGGAATGGTAGTTAAGGATGGAGCCAAGATGTCTAAATCTAAAGGGAATGTGGTTGACCCTCAGGATATAATTGACAGGTATGGAGCAGATACATTAAGGGGTTTTATTCTTTTTGCTGCCCCACCTGAGGCTGACCTTGAATGGAAAAAAGAAGGATTGGAAGGTATAAATAGATTCCTCACGCGGGTCTGGAGATTGGTCACGGAATATGCAAGCAACTGGAAGAAAAAATTAGAGGAAACTTACAGCGAGAACAGGGAGGGAAAAGAAAAAGAGCTGCAAAAAATGGTCAATAAAACCATAGAAAAGGTAACGCAGGATATTGAAGAGCGCTTCCATTTCAATACTGCTTTAGCCTGCTTGATGGAATTTGTTAACTATCTTTACCTTTATCCCGAAAAAGAAAGTCTCCTTTTCCAGGAATCTCTTCAGGTTCTTACCACACTTCTTTATCCTTTCTGCCCACATATTGCCCAGGAACTTGCAGAAAGAATGGGTTACAAAGAAGACCTCTGTTACTTGAGATGGCCAGAATATAGAAAAAAACTGCTAAGAAGCGACAAGGTAACTCTTGTAGTTCAGATAAATGGAAAACTAAGAGATAGGTTTTTCATCACCACCCGGGAAAATAAGGAAAATGTGGAGAGAAAAGTTTTAAACAGAGAAAGGGTTCAAAAGCACATCCAGGGTAGGTGCATAAAAAAAATAGTCCATATCCCGGGAAAACTTATCAATATCGTCTTAGACTAATTGGGCTAATGTGGAATCTTAAGAAAGAGGAACAGCTGGTGCTTCTTTTACTAATCTGCGCTTTAACTGCAGGTTTAGCCATAAAATTTATGGGAGGAATACCCACGCAAGCTCCCTACCCTCCTACCCTCATCCTGGTAAAAGTTGATGGAGCAGTAAAAGAGCCAGGATGGCACAAAGTTCCGCAAGGCTCCTTTTTAAAAAATTTAATAGATGAGGCAGGAGGGACCCTGCCCTGGGCTAATCTTTCTGGTATTAATTTATCTTCTCCTTTATCCTCAAACACAGTTTATCATATACCGGAAGGCAAATTAAATTTAAACAAAGCTTTGATAAATGATTTAACCCATTTGCCGGGAATTGGACCGGAACTTGCCAGGAGAATAGTAGCCTACAGAGAAAAAATTGGAGGATTTGAGGAACTCTCTCAAGTAAAAGAAGTTTCCGGGATTGGAGAGGTCCGTTTTCAGAACATTAAGGATAAGTTAACTGTTCAGGATAAAGAATTTTCATCCACGTTGTCTCAAGAACAAGCTGAGTTGACACATTAGCCTTGATGAAAACCTTACTTTGCTCCACTGCCTCTATGCTCCTGTAAAGAGTAGAAAACGAGTAGTTATCTTTCAAATTAAGTAAATCGGTTAGCTTATCCCGATTAAAAATAAAAGCCTGTCCATCCACCTTGAGTATTAGAATATCTCTAAGAAAGAATAAAAGAATATTTAGCAGTGTCTCAATATCTGCTCTTTGCTTCCCGCTCCACCTTTCTGAGAGTTTAAAGACCTGAGAGGATAAGGATTTATTTTTCTTAATTAAATTAAAAATTACCTCTCTTTCCCGCAGAATTTCTTCACTCTGGGTAAACTTTAAAGCCTCACTTATACTCCCCCGGGCTAACTGGCTGACCAGAGAAATCAGGTTATTGGATAGCACGCTTTTTTCCCTTAGAATCTCAGTTACCTCCCGGTCGGCTAATCTTGAAAACTGAATAGTCCTGCATCTTGAAATAATAGTAGAAGGAAGTGTCCTGGGAATGTGGGTAATTAAAACTAAGATAAGGTCAGAGGGAGGCTCCTCCATAATCTTAAGCAAAGAATTAGCCGCCTCCTGTGTCAGTTTATCAGCTTCATCTATAATCCACACTCTCCTTTTTCCCTCATAAATTTTATATCCTGATTCTGCCTTTAAATTACGAATTTGCTCAATTTTAATGGACTCTTTCTCAGGGAAAATTATACGAAGATTGGGATGAGCATCTTTTTCCATTTTAAGACAGGATGAACACTCCTCACATCCTCTAAAGTTATTTTTTTTGCAGTTTAAAGCTTTAGCAAAGCAAATAGCTACCATTTTTTTTCCCACACCAGGAGGACCGCTAAAAAGATAAGCTCCACAAATCCTGCCTTGCTCTATATCAGCTTGAATCCTTTCTATACTTAAATTTTGACCTTTTACCGTGTTAAAATTCATATTTTTTACTTCAAATACTCCGAAATGACACTC
This sequence comes from Candidatus Aerophobota bacterium, assembly GCA_014859225.1. Classification (GTDB taxonomy): domain Bacteria; phylum Aerophobota; class Aerophobia; order Aerophobales; family B3-G15; genus Kmv34. The sequence goes on along the minus strand of JACUUP010000003.1, from coordinate 18,693 downwards.
TTGACTTTCTCATGTATCTTGTAAACAGTTGTATCTGCTCTTATCACTTTGAACCTTTGCGGTTCAAAATTTGCCATTTCCAGATACCCCTCCCGGACCCTGCGGTGAAATGTCAACTTTTCCTTCTCTATGCGGTCAAACCTATTTGCTCTTGGCATAGTTTTTTCTGGCTCAAGGTCTAAAAGAAAGGTTATATCCGGCATAATCCCATCAGTAACCTTCTGGTTAAGCTTTTTTACAAACTCAATGCCAAGACCTCTTCCATATCCCTGATAGGCCAATGAAGCATCGGCATATCTATCAGAAATGACAACTTTACCCACTTTCAGGGAAGGCTTTATCACCTTTTCTACATGTTGGTGCCTGTCGGCAAGGTAAAGGAAAAGTTCAGCAAGGGGGCTAACTTGAGAATCCTCAAGTAAAATTTTTTTTATCTTTTCCCCTATCTTCGTTCCCCCGGGCTCCTTTGTTAACAGCACTGGGTAGCTTTTCTCTGTTAGAAATTTAGCTAAAAGGTTAACCTGGGTTGTCTTCCCGCTTTTATCAATACCTTCAAAGCTTATAAACAAAATTGCTCGCTCCCTTTAAGATTACTTAAGGGTATACCAACCTTTTTCCCTGTCAAGTGGTTGACTTGACAGAATTTTTTTTTGGGTTATTATGAAAATGACTGAACGGTCAGTCAGAAGGATAAAACTTATGGTAAGGAATAAACAGGTCATAGAAAAAAGAAGGATAAAACGAGCTGACCAGAAAGGTAAGATACTGCGGGCAGGAGAGAAGCTCTTTGCAAAAAAGGGGTTTTATCTTACCACCCTGGAAGAAATTGCAGGTGGTGCTAATTTGGCAAAGGGCACAATTTATCTTCATTTTGAAAACAAAAAAGACCTTTTCATCTCCATTGTGGAGAGAAAACTTGACATCCTCTTGAAAAAAATAAAAGAAGGAATAGGAGAGGAAGGCTCGCCCACCGAAGAGATAAAAAAACTAACAAAGGTGCATCTGAAATTTTTAGAAAGAAATAGAAATTTCTTTAAAATACTGCAAAGCCTCTCCAAAGAATATAAAAGAGAAATGGAAAAAGAATTAACTGAAAGGGTTATTAAAAAACACACCAGGTATCTGGGAATAATTCAGCATTTAATTGAGAGGGCTATAAAGAAAAAAGAAATGAAACCTCTGGATACAAGAAAACTGGCAGTAATACTGATAGGAATAGTTCACAGCTTAACTATAAACTGGATATCTCAGGGTGAAAAGGACTCTCTGTCAAAAGACCACGAGCTTGTCTGGGAAATTTTCTGGAACGGGGCAAAACAGGCATAAACAAACATGATAAGAATAGAGAAGTTTGACAGAGCCTGAGAGGTTAAAAGGGGGGGAGAAAATGATAAAAGAAATAGTCAAAAAAAAGGCAGCTACTTTTCTTATCCAGAAATATGTAACCAGGTTGGCTCAAACTCTTGATAAAGAGGATTTTTACTCAACTTTTGACGAGGTCCTGGGCAATCTGGAAGAGCACTCCACCGGACAAAACAAAAATGCTGTAGAGGTTGTGAGAAAAGCGGCAAAAAATGGTCACCCTTATGTGGAACTTGCAAGACTGCTTGTTCAAAAAAGATTATCGGAAACTCCTAGAAAAAAATTAGTGGATACTTTTTTCGTCCCCTGGATATTCACCAACAAAATTAAAATCCAGGAAAGTTTAGAAAAAGATGGTTTTGAAGCCCCCTGGTTTTTTGTTATTTCTCCTTTAAAATACTGCGACCTTAGCTGCCCTGGTTGTTATGCTAATGCCGATAGAGGAAAAGTTTATCTTGACTACAACCTGTTAAATCGTATTGCATCTGACGCTAAAAAAATAGGAGTGAGGTTTATCACCATCTCGGGAGGGGAACCATTTATCTACAAGGATGAAAAACATAAGAAAAATATCATAGATTTTTTTCATGCCAACCCTGATACATATTTTCAAGTTTACACCAATGCCACATCGTTAATAGACAAAGATTTAGCTGAAAGTGAGCTTTCTGAAAGGATAAAAAAGAAAGACCCTAAAGCAATCTCCTGCCTGGAAAGAGTAAAAAAGGCAGCAAAAAGAAATAAGCGCCTTTTTGGAAAAGAAAATATTGTTCCCCTGCTGGCAAGATTGGGAAATGTTACCCCAGCTATAAGCCAGGAAGGTTTTGAAGAGGAAACCGATGCAAGACGGGGGGAAGGGATGTATCTTTTAATTGAAAATGCCAGAAAAAATCTAACTTCGTATGGAATACTTCATGGCTTTAGCATCACTTACACCAGGGAAAATGCAGATATCCTGACCCAGGAAAAGCTTATAGATGATATAATAAATCAGGATGCATCTTTTGGATGGTTTTTCCTGTATATCCCCAAGGGAAGAGAGCCTAATGTGAATCTCGTGCCAACCACAGAGCAAAGAATCCGTTTGAGAGACTTTGCCTGGGAGATGAGAAACAAGAAATCATTATTTATAGGAGATTTCTGGAATGATGGTCCCTGGGTAGGAGGATGTATTGCGGGAGCAAGAAAATACTTTCACATAAGAGCAGATGGGAAAATTACTCCCTGTGTTTTTGCTGATTTTAGCATTGGCCACATTGAAAAGGATTTCTACCAAGAGGGAAAATCACTGAAAGATGTGATTCAACATCCAGCTTTTCGCTTCATAAGAGCAAAACAACTGGAAATAGAAAACAAGTGCACTCCCTGCTGTATAATAGATAATCCCTTAATTTTAAGAGAAGCGGTAGAAAAATTTAACCTAAAACCTGCCCTTCCCGGAGAAGAAGAGGTAATTCAAGGAAATGTAGCTAAATTCTTAGATACATACTCTGAAGAGATAAAAAAAGCAACTCAAAGTTTCTGGGAGGACTTAAAAAAAGGAAAGCTTGATACGGAAAATGTGAAGCTGAGTAAAGTTATAGAAAACTACGAGAAAAGAAATAGAGAAAGGGTTTACTTTGAGAGTAAGGTAAACTCAAAAACCCCGTAGTGTCAAACAAAATAAAATTTTTCAAAGAGGAGCTGACAATACCGAACCTCCAGAGAGGAGTTGCCCATGGACTTAAGCTATCTTGTGGGGTTTTTTCTAAAAAACAGGGTCAATCGCATAGTATTTTCCTATCTTGCCCGAAAAAACAAAAACGGTAAAAGTATCTTAGAGAACCTTCTTATATTCTACACAAATCAGCATCCTTTAAGAATAACTACCAGATTAAAGCTATTTCCTTTTTATCTTTTCTTTGAAATAGGAAGGTTTTGCTTGAATCAAACAAAACAGGAAGCAAAACAAAAGCTTTCCGACCCTATCTTCCAGCACGGAATTGCTCTAACTATGAGATCGGTGGGAAAATACGGTATGAGAAAACCCCAGATTTTTTCCGCACCGCCCGTTGTCGTGTGGAACTTTACCAACGCCTGCAACCTCAAATGTAGACACTGCTACCAGGATGCAGGGAAAAAACTGCAACAGGAACTTCCACTTACCAAACGTCTGGATATAGTTGACCAGCTGGCAAGAGAAGATGTTTTCTCCATCGCTTATTCAGGTGGAGAACCTTTAATGGATAAAGAAATCTGGAAAGCGATTGAAAGAGGCTCCAAATACAATCTCTATCAATCAATAGCCACAAATGGCACATTAATTACCCCTGATGTGGTAAAAAAAATGGTTGATGTCGGGCTAAATTATGTTGAAATAAGTCTTGACTCAACCAAACCAGAGGTTTACGACAATTTTAGAGGTGTTCCCGGATTATGGAAGAGGGCTGTTGAAGGAATAGAAAATGTTGTAGCTGAGCAGAAGCTTAAAGTGGGGATTGCCTCCACTGTAACCAAGTATAATTTTGATGAACTGGAGGAGCTTATTCAGTTTTCTAAAAATATCGGGGCAGATAAATTCTACGCTTTCAATTTTATCCCTATCGGTAGAGGAAAAAATATAGTGGATGCGGATTTAACTCCTGAACAAAGAGAAAAGATGCTTAATATTCTCTACGAACACTACAAAAAAGAACACTTTGTATGTATGACCACTGCTCCCCAGTACGCCAGGGTTTGTATGATGAGAAGCTCATCAGGGGAGGTTCCCACCTCGCACTACACTGATGCCAGAGGGAAAAAAGCCAGGGTGCTTGCCGAGTTTATTGGAGGATGCGGAGTGGGAAGAGCTTATTGCTCTATACAACCTGATGGCATTGTAACTCCCTGTGTATTTATGCCCATTCCTGTAGGAGATTTAAAATTAAAAAGCTTTGCGGAAATCTGGAATACTTCTCCTATCCTCAAAGAGCTCAGAGTAAGAGAAGACCTGGAGGGACACTGCGGGGTGTGTGATTACAGAGCGGCGTGTGGAGGTTGCAGGGCCAGGGCTTACGGGTATTTTGGCAATTACAAAGCTCCAGACCCGGGATGTATCAATAACAAAGATGTTTTTCTTGAACTTAAAAGTAGACAAGGTGAGGGAGCAAAATTAACAAATATGTGAAAACAAAACTCATACAGGCTGCAATCTGGGTAATAGTTTTGTTAGCAGGTATAACAGGAATAGTCTTTCTCTTTGGCTTTTTCTTAGCTCTTCTTGCAGGGATAATTGGCGCAGGATTTATTTTACTTGCAGCTGGGGGAATTATCAGTATAGCAGAAAGACTATCAGAAAAAGGTAAGGGTAAATAGTTGCCTGAAATAGGTTTTTGTATTTGCTGTGGAGAAAACTTAGAGCGTAAACTAATAGAGGAAGAGGAAAGAACTCGTTTAGTATGTAAAAATTGTGGTTACATTCATTACCAGAATCCTCTTCCGGTTGTGGTGGCAGTTTTAACCAGACCAGAACAAAGGGTAGTTGGTGTTATAAAAAGAGCTATTGCACCCCGGGAAGGAAAGTGGGCTCTGGTGGGAGGATTCATGGAAATTGATGAGCAGCCAGAGGAAGCTATTCTGCGGGAAGTCAGGGAGGAAATAGGAGTAGAGGGAAAGGTGCGGGGGTTGATAAATGTTCATTCAGATAAAAGCGGGCTGTACCACAAGGTCGTAGTGATTGGATACGAAGTAGTAATTACAGAGTCCACGTTTTTGCCGGGAAAGGAAGTTAAGGAATTTAAATTCTTCCCCTTGTGCAGCCTTCCCCCTTTAGCTTTTCCTTCTCACGGCAAAATTTTAAAGGATTTTGAGAAAACTTACAGAAATCCTTTTCCCACAGTGGATGCCATAGTAGAAAAAAATGGGGGAATTATTCTGGTTAAAAGAAAAAACTCTCCCCATGGATGGGCTCTACCAGGAGGATTTGTGGACTATGGAGAGACTCTGGAGGAGGCGATAAGAAGGGAAATTAAAGAGGAAACGAACCTGGAAATAGATAACCTTTATCAATTTCATACATACTCAGAACCGGGGCGAGACCCACGCTTCCACACTATCTCCACTGTTTTTGTTGTCAGAGCCAGGGGCAAGTTAAAGGCGGGAGATGATGCAGAAAATGTAAGAATTTTTTCTGAGAATGACCTGCCTCAAAATATCGCTTTTGACCATGGCAAAATCATTAAAGATTATTTAGAATTAAGAAAAATTAAAAAATGAATAAAATTGCCGTATATCCTGGAACTTTTGACCCTATCACCAACGGGCATATAGATATAATTCAAAGAAGTGGATACCTCTTTGACAAGCTCACAATAGCGGTGAATGATAACCAAAATCCGGCAAAACCTTACCTTTTTAACACCAGAGAAAGAGTTGAAATGATAAAAAAAGCACTCCTTCCTTCATTAAATGTTGAAGTAGAAAGTTTTAAAGGACTTTTAGTTAGTTATGCAGAAAAAAAGGGGGCAAAATTTATCATCCGTGGCTTGCGGGCACTTTCTGATTTTGAATACGAATTTCAGATGTATCTTATGAATAAAAAATTAAATTCAGAGCTGGAGATCATTTACTTTATGACCAACCAGCAGTACTCGCATCTTTCCTCATCTATTATTAAAGAAATTGCTAAGTTGGGCGGTGATACCTCAAATTTTGTCCCCTCCGTAGTTGAGAAAAAACTCCTGGAAAAATTTAGCGTAAATTCCTGAAAAATCCCTGGCTTGCCTGGCTTGTTTGACAGAGGGGAAAAAGTAATTATAATATTTTCCTAAAAATAAATTCTCCAACTTGCTCCGTGCAAAAACTAAGGGGTACGGAGCTTTTTTATAGATAGTATAGTAAGTGACTAATACTTCGTAGGACAGGCGTCCTGCCTGTCATGTGATGCGTGCTTTAGTGAATATTTACTATAGTGAGGCAGTTATGTTTGATGAGTTCTTTGCTCCCAAATCGGTTTCAATTGTGGGAGTTAGCCTGGAAAAAGAAAAGCTGGGAAATCAAATTTTAAGAAATCTGCTCAAGGCAAATTTTAAAGGCAGTATCTTCCCTGTAAACAAGAAAGCAACTATATCTACTCATTTGAACGGTTTGAAAGTTTACCCTGCTTTAACTGAAATCCCGGAAAAAGTTGACCTTTGTATTATCGTTGTCCCTGCCAGGTTTGTTGGCAGTGTAATTGAGGACTGTGGGGAAAAAAAGATAAATGCTGCTGCTCTCATAACAGCGGGATTTAAAGAAACAGGAGAGGAAGGCGCAAAATTAGAGGATGAACTTGTAAAAAAAGCTAAAAAATTGGGCGTGCGTATTTTAGGCCCCAACATATTAGGGATAATTAATACCTATGAAAATTTAAATGCCTCTTTTGCCCCTACTTACCCTCCGGCCGGTAATATTGCCTTCATCTCCCAGTCAGGAGCCCTGGGGTGTACACTTCTTGACCAGTGCAGGCAAGAAGGCGTCGGTTTATCAAAATTTGTAAGTCTTGGCAACAAGGCTGACATTGATGAGATTGACCTTTTATGCTATCTTAAAGATGATATCCATACCAGAGTAATAATGGGATATCTGGAAAGTATCCAGAGGGGTAGAGATTTTATAAATGTAGCAGGAGAGGTAGTTAAAGAAAAACCTGTAATTATGATAAAATCTGGTAGATCCAGAGCAGGAAGGAGGGCAGCATCTTCTCATACGGGAGCGCTTTCTGGAGCTGACGAGACCTACGATGTAGCATTTAAAGAAACAGGTATCATCAGGGCAAAAACTGTGACTGAGGCTTTTGAGATGCTGAGAGGATTTTCATCTGAGAGGTTTCCCCGGGGTAAAAAAGTTTTGCTTGTAACCAATGCGGGAGGAGCTGGAATTTTGGCTACTGATGCCTGTGAGGATTATTCTATAGAGCTTGCCTCCTTAACTGAGGATACAAAAAACAGGTTAAGAGAAAAACTTCCATCTGCAAGTTCAATCTCCAATCCTCTTGATATTCTGGGTGATGCCGAACCTGAGCGTTTTGAGTTTACCCTGAAAACCATCTCACCTGACCCAAATGTTGATGTTATTTTACTTATTGTTACTCCCCAGACAACTACCAAACCCAAAGAGATAGCTACAGTGGTGCAAAAACTCTTTAAAAACGAAGAAAAAACTGTTTTAACCTGCTTTATGGGGGGAGAAATGATAAAGTCAGCTATTCCTATCCTGCACGCAGCAAAAATCCCCAACTATAGGGACCCTGATGCAGCAATAAAAGTTTTGCGTTATATGATAGAATATACCACAAAGTATCGCAAGGAGGAAGAAAAAATAAGGCTCTTTCCTGTGGAAAAATCAAAAGCAAAGAATATTCTGATTAAAGAAAAAAACAAAGGTTACCTGGAGATAGGCGGAGGTAAAGCGCTTCAAATAATGAAAATATACGGTATACCCACAGTAGAAAATTACCTTGCGAAAACAATAGATGAGGCTGTCCAGATAGCCAAGAGAATTGCGAGACCTGTAGTTATGAAAATAGAGTCCCCGGCAATCATTCACAAATCAGATATAGGAGGAGTTAAAGTTGGTGTAAAAAATAGGCAGGTGCCCGATGCTTTCAGGCAGATACTAGAGAATTCCAGAAAAACTCTGCAAGGCAAAAATGAGATAGATGGTATCTCAATTCAGCCTGTGGTAAAAGAGGGAAAAGAAATCCTGATTGGAGCAGTAGCGGATGAGACTTTTGGTCATCTCATAAGATTCGGTCTTGGTGGCAGGTATGTAGAATTATTTAGAGATTTTGCCACACGCCTTGTACCTCTTTCTGTAAATAAGGTGGATGAAATGATTCAGGAAACAAAAATAGCCTCAAAACTATTACAGGGATTCAGGAATGAACCTGCTTGTGATGTTGAAATTATCAGGAATTGTTTACTAAGACTCTCCCAACTTGTTCAAGATATTCCCTGGATAAGAGAAATTGAGGCTAACCCTCTTGTAGTCTGGGAAAAGGGAGGAGTAGTGATAGATGCCAGAATTAAAATTGGTAAGGAGGATTAAATGGGAGTTCCAAAAAAGAGGACTACCCGGTCCAGAAAAAAGAACAGACAATCCCATCAAAAACTTAAGTCTCCAACAATCACATTTTGCCCTCAATGCAAGGCTCCTAAACTGCCTCATTTTGCCTGCAGGGAATGCGGGTATTACAAAGGAGAAATAGCTACTGTGATTGCGGGTAAAAAGGAAAAATGAAGATAGCCTTAGATGCCATGGGGGCTGAGGAAGGTATTTCTACGGTAATTGAGGCTTGCATATTGGCTACACAGGAGAATTCAGATATTCAGATAACGCTGGTGGGAAGAAAAGATGAGATTGAAAACGAAATTAAAAAAATGAACCTTCACAATGTGCATTTTCCCATAGTTGATGCTCCTGAAGTGGTAAATATGGAAGATTCAGCTTTAGCTGCTTTAAAGAATAAAAAAAACTCCTCTATTGCTGTGGGAATTGACCTTGTAAAGGAAGGAAAAACGGAGGCTTTTGTTAGCCCTGGAAATACAGGGGCAGTGATGGCTACCAGTTTAGTGAAACTTGGCAAATTAAAGGGGGTTATCCGTCCCTGCCTTGCAGCAATATTTCCTACTTTTAGTGGGAAAAGGGTGGTTCTGGTAGATGTGGGTGCTAATGTTGATTGCAAACCAAATCACCTTTTTCAGTTCGCTGTGCTGGGCAGCATATATGCCTTTAAGGCTCTTCGGGTAAAAAATCCCAGAGTTGCTCTTTTGAACATAGGCTCTGAAGAAAATAAGGGAAACGAAGTAGTGGTAGAAACATTTAAAATGCTCAAAAAATCTTCCTTAAGCTTCATGGGAAATGTGGAGGGGAAGGATATAACAAGCGACAGGGCAGAGGTTGTTGTTTGCGATGGTTTTGTAGGAAATATAATCCTTAAATTTGCCGAAGGTTTTGCTGCTACTGCCCTTTCCATTATGAAGAAAGAAACCAGAAAAAGCATGTGGGGATTAGGGCAACTTCTCTCCAATCAATGGCTCAAAAAACTGAGAGCAACCCTGGATTACGCTGAATATGGAGGAGTTCCCCTTTTGGGAATTAATGGCATATGTGTGGTTGCCCATGGAGCATCCTCCAGTAAGGCTATAAAAAATGCTATAATGACAGGTTACCGCTTTTCACAAACAGGAATCAACCAAAACATAGAAAATACTTTAAAAGAAATACAACAAAGGCAAGAAAAATGAAGCACAGGAAAACTAAAATAGTCAGTACAGGGTCATATATACCTGAAACAATAATAAGTAACTTAGACCTGGAAAAAATGGTGGATACTTCCGATGAGTGGATATCTACCAGGACGGGAATTAAAAAAAGACACATCGCCCATGAAAAAGAAGCAGCTTCAGACCTTGCCTATCAAGCCTCAATAAAGGCTCTAAAAAAGGCAGGAATATCAGCAAAAGAACTGGATATGATAATTGTTACCACTATTACTCCAGATATGCTTTTTCCGGCAACTGCCTGTGTTCTGCAGCACATGCTGGGCGCAAAAAAAATACCTGCTTTTGACGTGGAGGCTGCCTGTTCCGGGTTTATATACGGGGTATCAATAGCCAGCCAGTTCATAAGTAATGGCACGTACGAGACCATTCTTGTTGTTGCAAGTGAAACTCTTTCCAAGATTACCGACTGGGAAGACCGTAATACCTGTGTTATATTTGCAGATGGAGCAGGAGCCGGTGTGCTGCGTCCTTCGGAGGATGAAAGTGGTATCATCTCCATTTATCTTGGTGCCGATGGAGAAGGTGCAGACATTGTAGGAGTTCCCGCAGGAGGCTCAAGGATGCCCGCCAGTATAAAAACGGTAGAAGAGCGACAACACTATATGAAAATGAAAGGGAATGAACTTTTCAAAAGAGCAGTAAAGGTAATGGTTGAAGCCGCAGATAAGGCAATTAAAGAAGCGGGATTAACTTACAAAGACATAGACTTTTTTATCCCCCATCAGGCAAATATAAGAATCATTCAGGCTGTAGCCAAAAGAATGAGCATTCCCATGGACAAAGTATATGTCAACTTGCAGGAGTGTGGAAATATGTCCGCTGCCTCTATCGCTGTTGCTCTTGACCAGGCAATAGAGGAAGGAAAGGTAAAGAAAGGAGATAAAATTCTTTTCAGCTGTTTTGGAGGTGGACTAACCTGGGGTTCAATGCTGATAAAATGGTGAAGATTAATAATTATATCAATTTATTAACACTACTAAATTAATGATACAGGAGAGTTAATATGTCTTATTCTACAGAGAATATAAGAAATCTAACTCTGGTAGGTCAGCAAAGTTCAGGGAAAACTACTTTAATGGAGGCTATTCTATATCAAACAGGTCTGATTAGCAAAATGGGAAATGTTAGAGAGGGTAATACAGTGTGCGATTATGACTGGCTGGAAAAGGAAAGGGGGTTCACCATTAATGCTTCCCTTGTCCATTTTACCTGGAGAGAAAAGAAAATTAACCTGATGGATACCCCGGGGTTTGCAGAGCTTATAGAAAAGGTTCGTTCCATATTGAGAGTGGTAGAGTTTGCCCTGATAAATGTTTCTCCTGATACACTTTCGGGAGGCGAGGTCAGAAGATGCCTGAATTATATCAAGCGGGAAAATCTCCCCTCCCTTGTTTTCCTGAACAAGATAGATACAGAACAGATAGACCTTTTTACTGTTTTTAATCAACTTGAACAACAGCTAAATTTAAAACCTCTACCCATCACATATCCTCTTACCAAGGATAAAAAAGTGGTGGGAATTATAGATATTATTGAAATGAAAGGGAAAATATATACTCAGGGAAAGGTAGAGCAGGTGGACATACCGGAAGACTTAAAATCTACGGCTGATGAGCTCAGAGAAAAACTTATGGAAACTGTGGCCGAGGTAAGCGATGAACTAATAGAAAAATATCTGGAGGAAGGGAAGCTTACCTTGGATGAGATAAAACAAGGTTTAAAAAAAGGTATCTCTAACGCGCAAATAGTCCCTCTTTTGGTAGGCTCTGCCCTGCAGAGGATAGGAATAGATGTGCTTTTAGATACATTGACTGATTTTTTTCCATCTCCAACCTGGAGGAATGTAGTAAAGGGTACAGTTCCAGGAAAACAGGAGCAGGAGGTGGAAATTAAAGTAGATACCTCAGAAGCTCTTTGCGCTCAGGTATTTCTCACCCTTTTTGAGACCCATCTGGGTGAAGTAAGCTTTATTAAAGTTTTTTCCGGGACACTATCTTCGGGAAGCAGTATATACAATGCAAACAAAGGGGAGGAGGAAAAAATCGGTCAAATTTATCTAATGCTGGGAAATAAAAGAGAAGAAACTCCCCAGCTTGTCGCAGGAGATATAGGTGCTTTGACGAAACTTAAAAGTGCAGAAATGGGTGATACATTTGGCAATCGCGACAAGCCTGTTATTTTACCTCGTATAGATTTTCCTGAAACAAATACCAGCATTGCTTTAAAACCAAAAGATGAAAAAGATGAACAAAGGCTGAGTGTAGCTTTATCTCGCTTAACAAAAGTAGACCCTCTTATCAAGGTGGAGGTAGACAAGGAATCAGGGCAAACCGTTTTATCTGGTATGGGGGAGGTTCATCTGGAGCTTGTTATTAACCGAATAAGCAAAGACTTTAATGTTGTAGTGGAAACTGAAGAGCCTGAGATACCTTTTAGAGAAACAATCACACAACAGTCAGAAGCCCAGGGTAAATATAAAAGACAATCCGGCGGAAGAGGTCAGTACGGTGATGTGTGGCTTAGAATAAAACCGCTTGCGAGAGGAGAAGGATTTGTGTTTGTGGATGAGATAAGGGGAGGAGTTGTGCCCAACCGTTTTATCCCTTCAGTAGAAAAAGGTTTAAGGGAAGCTATAAAAAAAGGCAATTTAGCTAATTACCCTGTGGTTGATATTGAGGTAGCTTTATTTGATGGTTCTTATCACTCTGTTGACTCATCTGATATAGCTTTTCAAATTGCAGCTTCTATGGGGCTTAGAAAAGCTGTAGATACAGCAAACCCTATCCTCCTTGAGCCCATTCTGGAACTTGAAGTGGAAACCCCCAGTGAGTGCATGGGTGATATCAGTGGAGATTTAAGTTCCCGTAGAGGAAAAATTTTAGAAGTGCAACCTCTCGGGGGAAGAGAAAAAATAAGAGCCCTGGTTCCCCTGACCAATCTACGCAAATATTCTACCACCCTTCGTTCTATAACCCAGGGAAGAGGGACTTTCACCCAGAAATTCTCCCACTATGAGAAAGTCCCCGATGAGATAGCTCAAAAAATAATTGAGACAAGAAAAGCGAAAAAGGGAAATTAAAAGAGAGTAAAAAATGTTTGAAGCTTTCGTGGAAAAGTGCGATACATTAAAAAGTAGTTATTTCAAATGGCGAGCTGAAACTCTAACAGTATATAAAATTTTTCTTTCCCTGACCATGGCCTCTGTTACTGGATTAGCTGCACAGGTGCGTCTTCCTCTCCCCTTCACACCTGTTCCCATTACAGGACAGACTCTTGCAGCTCTTTTAAGTGGAGTTTTACTTGGAGGAGGGTATGGGGGGCTTTCACAACTTTTTTATGTTGCAATGGGGGTCTCTGGAATTCCATGGTTTACAGGCTGGAGCTCAGGATTTTCCCATCTGGCAGGTCCTACCGGAGGATACATAATTGGTTTTATTGTAGCTGCTTTATTTATCGGACACATAACTGATAATTCCAAAAAACCACCGGGGTTTATTCTGTACCTTTGTTACATGCTTGTTGCAAATTTCATCCTTATATATGGACTCGGACTGATTCAACTTTACCTGTGGTTTCAATTTGTAGCAAATGCTCCTGTTGGAATAGTAGAGCTCGTAAACATGGGGATGCTTCCTTTTATACCGGGTGATATAACGAAAGCAATGGCAGCAGCAGCAATAGCTAAGAGACTCAGGTCCTGATATCAAACCTGAATATTTATGATTAGATAGGCAGGACACAACAGGAGCATCAGCTAACTTACATGTTTAATTTCAGCTACCCTTGTCAAAAAAAAAGGTTACAATATAATAAAATTAATAAAATGATAAAACTAAGAAGCTGAAAATTAAGGCCAGAAAAGGGGGTGAGAAATAGGTAGGTGGGTCCAGCTTGCGATAAAGAAAGTCTCCAGAAGGCGTTGAACAATTTTTTTCCTTTTTGGAAACTTTCTCCAAAACTCTAAAGCATGTCAAAAATTACTCTGGAGGTAATTAATGCATAGAAAAAAAAATAAATTTTTAGCAGGGGTGGGGGTATTGGCTTTATCGCTTACCCTTATGGTTGTTCCTCAGGCAGTAGCCCAAACTGAAATATCTATTTGGACTGCTTTTCCAGAAATGCATGAATTTCAAAAATCAGCGGCAGAAACTTATGAAAAACTAAACCCTGGCATTAAGGTAGTAGCCACACTTTTCCCTCAAAGAGCCTTAGAAGAAAAGGTCGCTGCTGCTTTACCTGCCGGACAAGCTGCCGACCTTATCTCCATGGACGCTGTTGGGCTTTACCCTTACTATTTAGCAGGGTATGTAGCCCAAGCTCCTGACGATGTTGCCGCCTGGTTGGTAAAAAATTTTCCCCAATCAGCAATCGATTTTAGCAAAATTCCTGGCACAGACAAACTTTTTACCATACCTCTTGATAATTCATTGAAACTTATGTTTTACAACAAAGACCATTTTAAACAAGCAGGTCTCGCTGCTCCTCCGCAAGATATCTATGAACAGATGATGTATGGCATAAAACTAACCAAGTACGATGCAGCAGGTAACCCCACTACATCGGGCCTTGACTTAAGGGTAACTGGAGGAGGATTTGGTACCAGCCAGAAATTCTGGACTCAGGTGATGATACCCTATGGAATTCGAGTCCTGGAAGCGGTGACCAAAGAAGGAAAAGTGTTGAAAGGAGATGAGTGGAGAAAATATCCTGCAGGTGAGCTAAAATGGAGAGCCGGATATGATAATGAGGCAGGACGTGCAGCCTTGCGATACTACATTGATGCGTGTTGGAAGTATAAAGCCAACAGTTTTGACGTAAAAACTGATGCCGAAGGGTTTGGATTGGGAGTAACCTCTATGTTTCAAAGAGAATCCTGGGTAGTTAGCTACCTGCGCGATTACGCTCCCCAAATTAACTACGGGCTTTTCTTAATGCCTAAAGGACCAGCAGGTTGGGGAACCGTAGGTAATAATATGGGTCTATCTCTTTCTAAGTCCTCCCGACAGCAAAAAGAAGCCTGGGATTTTGCTAAATTCTTAGTGAATGATGAAAATTCAGTTAAAATGTTTAGAGAATCTGGTTGGCAGCCTTATAGGGTGAATGTTGATTATTCTTCTCTTTATAAGGAGCAACCTCAACTAAAACCGTTCATGGATGCACTACAGATACCAGGTTTTGAAATTCAAGACTATGTGCGTATTGCTCCCGCCTTTGAGATCCATTCACGATTCGCTGAACAGTTGATGATAGCATTTAAGAGACAGGATTTGGTGGACAACCCTGAGGGAATAGCCCGGGTAATACGCGACGCAGCAAGAGAGACAAATAGAATTCTGGACGATTATGACCTTTTAGCTAGATAAAAAGTAATTATACATGCAGGGGTAGCCTATTAAAGGAATACAGGCTACCCCTGCATGTCTTTCAAAACCCCATTTAGGTTCTTTTAATTATAGCTATACCTGCTGTCTGCTTAAAAAGGATAGAAGGTTAGAGTGTAAAGGAACAATGAGATGACAGGTTTTTTAGGAAAAACAGGTTCCATAAGAAGGAGTCAGTTATTATTTCTTCTTGGCGTGTTTATTCCCCTGATATCTTTATTTATTCTCATTAGAGTGATTCCTATTGCTGCTACCTTAGGAATATCTTTTACTAATATGCATCTTCTACGGCCAGTTACCAGATTTGTGGGAATAACAAATTTTGTTCGCCTTTTATCCAATGAACCTTTTATTTTTGCCTTTTTCAATTCTCTGCAATATGTAGGGGTAGCTGTCCCGTTAGAAATTGGGTTGGGGCTTGTCTTTGCTTTAATGCTTAGTAGAAAGGTAAAGTTTGAATCTTTCTATGAAACACTTTATTTTATCCCTTATATACTTCCTATGGTACCAGCGGCTATCATCTGGAAGTGGTTTTACAGTCCGGGTAGTTTTGGTCTGGCTAACTATATGTTAGAATCAATGGGTTTTTCTCGGCTTCCCTGGATGACTGACCCACAACTTTCCTTGCTGGCTACTATTGGAATTCATGTATGGAAAAACTTAGGTTATTTTGTGATTATCTTTGTTGTGGGTTTAAAAAATATACCTGATGAATTGCGGGATGCCTCCAGCGTAGATGGCGCCAATGTGTGGCAAACTATCAGACACATAGACCTTCCTTTAATGAAGCCCATAATTCTTTTTGGTATGGTTATGGCTACTGTCTGGTCCTGGTCAGCTTTTACCGAAGTTTACATAATGACTCAAGGAACAGATATCTCCACAGGTGCTGAGATTCAGGTTCTAATATACAGGGTTTACCAGGAGGCCTTTAATTATCATAATATGGGTAGAGGAGCTGCCATATCTTTTGTGGTGTTTTTAGTATCTTTGGGTATTATCTTAGTTCTGTTTAAGGTATTTAAATGGGGAAAGGAATGAAGATAAGGTGGAAGGTAAAGCAAACAAAGGGAACGAGAATTGTCTTACACCTGGCTCTTATAATTACCAGTATTATTATGGTAATGCCCTTTATATGGGTGGTATTTACCTCATTTAAACCTAAAACAGAAATTATTTCTCCCACACCCACTATTTTCCCCCATACCTGGACTTTAAGTAATTACTTGAGGCTTCCTGAGACAGCTCCTTTTCATCTTTTCTTCTTTAATAGCGTTTTCATATCTGGTATCTCCACCCTGGCTATTATTATTGGTTGCCCCATGGCCGGTTATATTTTCGCTAAATACAGGTTTAAGGGTCAAACCTTCCTATTTTTCCTGATTATGGCTACTATACTTGTCCCCTTGCAGGTGTATATGATTCCCCTTTACCTTATCATTGCATCTTTTGGTTGGATTAATACCTATCAAGGTATGATTTTTCCCTTGATAGTTATGAGTTCGGGCATTTTCTTTTTGCGACAAAATATCTTAGCCATCCCCGATGAGCTTATTAGTGCAGCCAGAATAGATGGATGTTCTGAATATGGAATATTCTGGAAAATAATATTTCCTCTGTCTTTTTCCGCTACAGCAGCTATTGCTATTGTGAACTGGGTTTTTACCTGGAGTATGGTGTTTATCTGGTACTTAGTGGTGGCTAGCTCGGCAAAACTGTTCACCGTGGAACTTGGACTGATGTACTTCCAGAGACATTTTATCACCGATTATGGAGGGACAATGGCTGCTTGTGTAATTACTTTTGTTCCCGTTCTTATAGTTTTTATTATTTTTAGAAGAAGAATCATACAAGGGGTATCTCTTACCGGAATGAAGTATTGAATTTTTAACTCTTTTTCCCTATTGGTTCTTTCCCTTTTCCCGGAAACTGACTATTCTGGATTTCTTAATCTGTGGGTAAATTCCAGAAGGCTGGATACAACATGGGGCTGCTTTGTGGAGTGAGAGTTGGTGCGGTCAAGATAAAAAGCTTTAACACCCGCTTTTTGAGCGGCAAGATAATCTGCTTCAAAATTGTCACCTATGTGAACAAGGCTTCGGGTAGAAATTCCCAGCTCTTTGCAGATTCTCCGGTAAAAAGCATCTTCTTTTTTAACCATTTTAAAATCAGAAACGGCAGAAAATATCTTCTCAAAATAGCGAAAAAGATTATTCTTCTTAAGCTTCACATCAATAAAGCTGCGGGGCATAGCTGATGATGCAACAAGGGAAAACCTACCATAAAGCTCATCCAGCACAAAAAGAGCCTCCTCATATATTTCAACTTCATCCTCATACTTTCGCAAAATTTCTTCCTCTTTTATCTTAAATCCAAACCTATCAAGCCAGTACTGCAAAATATACCACCTTATGTCGTCCTCTCCCACCTTCTCGTATTCTTCTCGGACAAGCTTTGCTGCCTTTTCTATATCAACGCTATACTTTGTAGCATAAAGCTCGGGAATTTCTTTAAACCAGATGAGCTCGTTATAATCAGGCTTGATTAGTGTTCCATCCACATCAAAAGAGATGTATATTTTTTTCATTTCTAACTACCTTCTTTCCTTTTCTCATCTTTCTCCTAATCTTTTCTTTTATTATTTAGTTGCACATTCTACCATATTATGCTCACCTGTCAACAAAGTTAGTTGACAAAAATGTTAAATGTAAAATAATGAAACGAAAATCTTTAAAAATACAAAATAAATTGCAGGAAAAAAGAATGGATGACATATTCTATCTTCCAGCGCACAGAGTAAGTAAACTAATCAGAGCAAAGCAAATCTCCATTGAAGAACTCATCCTCGCCCAATTTAAGAGGATAGACGAGGTGGAAGAAAAAATAAAAGCCTTTCTCTTCCTTGACAGAGAAGAAGCTTTAAATGAGGCCAGGGTCTTAGACAAAAAAATACAGGGGCAAAATCAGGAAATTTCCCCTTTATATGGTATTCCCGTTGCCATTAAAGACAATATGTGCACAAAAAATGGGCAAACTACCTGTGCCTCCAGGATACTAAATAACTTCCACTCCCCTTATGCAGCAACTGTGGTTGAAAGAGTAAAAAAAGCAGGATGTATAATTATTGGTAAAACCAATCTTGACGAGTTCGCTATGGGCTCATCAACGGAAAACTCAGCCTTCCAGGTCACCTGCAATCCCTGGAATCTGGAAGCAATACCGGGGGGCTCAAGTGGAGGCTCAGCTGCAGCTGTAGCAAGCGGAGAGGTTCCCTTAGCTCTTGGCTCTGACACAGGAGGCTCCATTCGCCAACCGGCAGCTTTATGCGGCATCGTTGGCATGAAACCAACCTATGGTAGAGTATCACGCTATGGGCTTGTCGCCTTTGCCTCCTCACTTGACCAAATAGGACCTTTGAGTCGGGATGTTACCGATTGCGCACTACTCCTTGGTATAATTAGCGGAAAAGATGAGAGGGATTCAACATCGGTTGATGTCCCTGTTCCAGATTATCTTGATTACCTTATCCCTGATTTAAAAGGAGTAAAGGTGGGACTTCCCAAAGAGTATTTTGTTGAAGGTATGGAAAAAGAGGTGAAAGAAAGAATATATCAGGCGGCAAAAGTTATGGAGGACCTCGGGGCAAAAGTGGAGGAAACATCTCTTCC
>JACUUP010000261.1 GCA_014859225.1 Candidatus Aerophobota bacterium | reverse complement strand
CCCTGTATTTGAAGAAAAGATCTCAGGGTAAAGAGGCTAAACAAGCTCTCGTTTGCGTGGGCAACAAATTAGCCTGTATGATGTACAGCATCCTCAAATACGAGAGTTGCTACGATCCCCAAAGGGTATTTGTCCAGATGTGAGAAAGATCAAATTTTGGACTTGATTCTATAGGAAAGTATTGAAACTAAAATCGCTATTTTTCTATGCTAAACTTAAAAAGATGGTATAATTAGTCTCCATGGATAAACTTACTAAAACCCTCTATATTGATAAGAAAACTTTTGTCCGCATCTTCAAAGAGAACTGGGACAGGTATAAAAGACTTAGTAAGTACCGCAAAGTGGAAGACGAGAATGTTCAGCGTCTACTCGGATGTGGAGATCCTAAAAATGGTTTCATCCAGCTTCGCTGTACAAACTGCGGTGAGAGTAAAATAATTCCCTTTAGCTGTAAAAGTAGACTCTGTCCATCTTGCACTCATATTCATCTTCAAGAAAGGATTATGAAGATAAAAAGCATCATGATAAAAGGAGTAGGACACCGTCATGTAGTTTTAACGACACCAAAAGAGCTGTGGGGTTATTTTCTCAAGGATCGCTTGCTTCTCAATGTAATGGCAGATGCAGGAGCACAGCTTATTAAGGATGTTCTATCCTTTTACCGCAGGCAAGGGATAGAGCCTGGAATAATCCTCATTATCCAAACAGCAGGAAGAGCCTTAAATTTCAATCCCCACCTTCACCTTCTTATCACTGAAGGAGGTCTTAGCAAAGATGGGAGGTGGCACACTTTATCCTATATAAGCCAGGACCTTCTGGGAAGAAAATGGAAGTATTTCCTTCTCAGCCGGTTAAAAGGTTATTTACCTAAAAATGAAAGAGCAAGAAAACTTATAGATACACTATTTAAAGAAAAGCCCCTCTTTATCACCTACTGCAAAAAGGAGAAAAAAAGAAAAATAGATATCGTCGGCTACCTTGTAAAATACGTGATATCTTCCCCTATATCCTATAGAAGAATTATACAGTACAAAGATAATGAGGTTATCTTTCGCTACCAGGAAAGAGAAGGAGCAAAGAACAAGGTAAAAAGGTTAACTGTCTTTGGTTTTATTTACCTTTTGCTACAGCA
>JACUUP010000260.1 GCA_014859225.1 Candidatus Aerophobota bacterium | reverse complement strand
GTTTATGAGTATCAAGGGTCCTGCGAATAGCCCTCACCTGTCCGTCCATCATCGCCGAAGGAGCGACAAAATCAGCTCCTGCCCGGGCATGAGAGAGGGCGATTTTTGATAAAAAAGATATAGAGGCATCATTATCAATTCTCCCCTCTTTAACTATCCCGCAATGCCCATCAGGAGAGATGCTGCAGCAGCAAACATCGGTAATTAAAGTAAGTTCGGGAACAGCTTCTTTAATGGAAGTTACTGCTCGTTGAACAGGACCATCTTGAGAAAAAGCATTATTTAACCTATCTTTATTTTCCTGGACTGCAAAAATAAGGAGCGCCTGGATACCCAGGGAAAAAGCCTCTTTTGCCTCATGAATAGCTTTATCAACAGATAAATGATACTGACCGGGCAAAGAAGAAATTTCCTCTTTTACGCCGCTTCCCTCAACCAGAAAAAGAGGATAGACAAGGTCATCTACAAGAAGATGAGTCTCTCTCACCAGATTTCTGATGCTCTCTTTTTCTCTTAGCCTTCTTAACCTTAAATCAGGAAAATGCATAAATACTCCTTATGCGTGATAATTTTTTATTGCCTCAACCAGTCCCTCAAAGGTGTGCCGAGGGGCAACTATGTCTACATTTAACCCCATCTCTCTTGCCCTTTTTGCCGTGGGCTCACCGATGCAGGCGAGCATAGTTTTGGTTAGAACATCTTTCCCCAACAGCTTTACGAAATTAATCAAGGTTGAGCCACTGGTAAAGGTTGTAAAGTCTATTTTCTGGTTGCAAAACTCATCCTGTATATCCCTTATCCTCAAAGAAGACACAGGTGGAAGCTCATTGGTGTAAAGCCTAACTTTGTCAACTTCAGCTTCTCTTTTTTTAAGCTCCTCACTTAAAAAAGAATCCGCCATGCTGGAGCAGGGCAAAAGAAACCTTTTACCTTTGAGGTTACGTTCGCTCAATTTCTCCACAAGTCCCCGGGTAGAATATTTTTCAGGGACAAGGTCAACTTTTACACCCTTTTGCTTTAGTCTATCTTTTGTATTTTCCCCTATTGCTGCAATTTTTAGTCCTTCAGGATAGTGTGAATCCTTTTCCCTGACTTTCAGTTTATCCCAGAAAAAATCCACGGCAAAAGAGCTGGTAAAAACAATCCAGT
>JACUUP010000084.1 GCA_014859225.1 Candidatus Aerophobota bacterium | reverse complement strand
TTCTCATCCTCCCTTGTTTAATTATAGGAAAATGCTAAACTAAAGTCAATTAAGCGTTCAGCCATCAGCCTGAAAATGATGACTTGACATTCTAAAAAATTGTATTATTAATTTAAATATACGATACTTTTTATTTGATCTTTATAAAAGGTAGGTTTTTAGAAATTTACCTTTGACCAAGTTCTTCAGAAAAAGTGTACGCCTTTTCCAACAGGAGTGTTCCCTTTAAACCAATTTCTCTCTGGAACTTTCTCCTCTTTCCACAAAGCCGCTGTCCCTAATAACTTGCGGACACTAAAACGAATCATACCAAAGACAAACATCTCAGACTCCAAAAAAACTAAGCTGGCAAATCTCTCTATTATTAGAAATAACTCCAGTGATGAAAGGGGGTGAAAACGAAACAATCCAGTATAAAAAACCTGCGAGTAGGTTAAAATACTTGCAGGTGAGGAGGTTGAAATGAGCTGTAAGAAATTAAGGGTAGTAAGATGGAAGAAATTGAGGATAATAACGATAGCGATTCTCTTCTTAATGGCGGTTTTTGTTATTCATGGAGCTGGCATGGCACAGGTGCGACCAAGACTCTCGGTTTGGGGAAGAGCCTCCTTTGCACCAGCACAGGCCTATTGGGCAAACTCTTTTATCTATGAGTGGGCTGCTGAAAAAGGAGTGGATGTTAAAATTAGCTGGATTCCTGTTGCTGATGTAACGCCCAAGTTAGTTACAGCCGTTGTCGCTGGAACAGAACCTGACATTGTAATAGGTGGAATGCCTTACACCAAGTTTGCCGAACTTGGTTTACTTCTGCCTCTGGATGACGTGGTTGCGAAACTCGGAAAAGAAGACATCTTTGATATTAAACTCCAGGCTGGAATAATAGATGGAAAGGTGTATGCCATTCCATCTGGTTGGGAGCTGACATGGATGCATGTCCGAAAAGACCTATTTGAGAAGGCAGGAATCCTGGATATATTACCTTTTGAAAATGAAAAAGATGTCCTTATGGCTGCAGAAAAGCTAACTGGCATAGAACCAGGTGTTTATGGAATAGGACTGCCCCTGGGGGGGACTGGCTTTGATGCTGAGTGGACCTTTGCACTTTACTGGTATGGTTTTGGCGGAGGTTTTATGACTGAAAAATCAAGTAAAGGAGTCGTGCTGGGGAAAGAGCCCTACCGCTCAGCTACCAAGAGAACTTTTGCCTTTTTGAAAGAGATATTTGATAAAAGGCTAACACCACCTGATTCAGGCGAGTGGGTTGATATATCTAATAATTTGGCTTTTCTGCATGGAAGAGTAGCTATGACCTCAAATCCCATGAGCATCTGGTATGCGATAATGACGGGGAAACCGGATTTAGTTCCAAAAACCATGGTTGTGCCGGATGCATTTCCTATAGACCTGGGACAGGAATCAAACTACATATTTAAGAGCACCAAACATCCAGACCTGGCTAAAGACCTTGTTTACAGATTTTTTGCTGATAAGGAAGCTTATCGAAAAGGCTGGTCTGAACAGTCACACTTCTATAACCTACCTATATTTAAGTCCCAAATGAAAGTTATAAGTGATGCCTGGAAAGAAGGTAGATACCCGGTCATGGGAATGGACCCTTGGGAAGCAGCAATGAGGACAAAATTCCATGAATGGCCCGTCACTTATCCCATTGGAGAGCCAACATCCGTGTGGGCAGATTTCTGCACTGGTTGGATGGCTAATGATATGGTTCTCAAAGCGGTTGTCATAGGGGAAAGTTTTGACAAAGTCATTGATGAATACCAGGCTAAAGCTGAGCAGATGGCCAGGGAGGCTTACGGTCGGTAAGGGAAGAACATAAGAGCAAAGATACAAATCAAGATTTCTCCCTCTGTGGCGATTATCTGAAGAGAAGATACAAGATTCCTCGTAACGCCACAGAGGGAAAAAGAGCAATTAAATGGTGAATGTCAAGAAAATTGTTTCAAATTGGACCTACATCTTTCCAGCTATGACTGTCCTGACTTTAATATTGATTGTTCCTCTTCTTTTTACCCTCTGGATGAGTTTCCATCGTATGCCTATAGGTCATCCTCCTACTTTTACAGGATTAAGCAACTTTGTTCGAATTTTTAGGTCTCCCATCTTCTATGTGAGTTTAAAAAATACCTTCGTCTATGCATTTCCAGCTGTTGCCATCAAAGCAATAATTGGATTAGGAGTGGCTCTTTTACTTAATCAGAAATTTGGCGGAAGAGGTATTCTAAGAGGACTCTCAATCCTGCCCTGGGCTATTCCACCATTTATTGCTTGTGTACTATTCTGGTTTGTCTACGATTACAGAGGAGTGGGAAATTTTATCCTGAGCACATTGGGGCTAAAACCCATTCATTGGCTTGGATACCACTATGCTATGCCCTCAATTATTTTGGTAAACATCTGGCGTGGCTGGCCCTTTTTTTATCTGGGATTTTTAGCTGGACTACAGGCAATACCCGCTGAATTGCATGAGTCAGCTGAGATAGATGGAGCCTCTTCTTCGCAAAGGTTATTATTTATAACTTTACCTTTATTAAAACCAGTTTTTTTGATTGTTTGTGGGCTTTCCCTGATGTGGACGATGGGCGACTTTGTCATTCCAAAAATGATGACAGGAGGAGGACCTGTAGATGCAACACTTACAATTCCCATGGCTACTTATAAGATAGCTTTTTTAATGGGATTAAACTATCCTCTGGCATCAGCTTACTCTGTTAGCATTCTTCCTATTTTTGCTATCTTAATTTATTTTACAGTAAAACAACTGGAGTAAGACAAATTGCAGAAAGGATATGTTAGAAAACCTCTTTTAGCTATCTTCTCAATTTTACTCCTCCTCTGGATATTTATTCCCGTATACTGGATTATAAAAACATCTTTTGCACCAGAAGTGGAAGTCTGGAGTATGGGCATACCAAAAAACCCCACTTTGCAAAATTTTAAAGATATCTTTGTTGTTCCAAGGGGAGCCATGGCAGAAGTTGCGGGTACCTATCTTAGCATCTCACCCACTATTGTGACCCCCCTCATTAACACACTCTTTGTCGCCGGGATTGCAGTGGGATTAACCATGCTTGTGAGTACTATTGCCGCCTACAATTTGTCGCGATTTTCTTATAAAGGAAAAAACCTTATATCTTGCTATATCCTGTTTGCCTATGTTTTTCCTCCTTTTATTCTCATGGTTCCGATGACAATAATTTTGAGTAATGTAGGGATGTTTGATAAACTCACCGGTCTGGCTGTTGTCCATCTAGCTTACACTGTCCCTTTTGCAACCTTCATGTTGAGAGGCTACTTTCTGGGCATTCCAAGGGAGCTGGAGGAGGTGGCTATGGTTGATGGATGTTCCAGACTTCAGGCACTCCTCAAGATAGTACTTCCTCTTGCAGCGCCGGGACTTGCTGCTGTAGCCATCTTTTCTTTCGTTCTTTCCTGGGGTGATGTTATATTCTCCACAGTTCTGTTAAATACTACAGAGAATTATACTCTTCCTATTCACATTGGTTTCTTTTTATGGGGTGGAGAAATCGTAGACCCCGGTAGACTTGCCGCCACAGCTATTCTCGCCGGAATGATGCCAGCTGTGCTTTATCTTGGTATTCAGAAATTTGTCAGAATGGGTTTGGTCGCTGGAGCTGTGAAGGGATAAAAAGATGGAGAAGATGAAAAAGATGTACGGAGCTATCCCTCCGCTAATAACCGCTTTTAAGGAAAATGAAGATATAGATGAGGATGCACAAAAGGTACTGGTAAATTTTTTAAAAGAGAGAGTGCACGGTCTTTTTGTTTGTGGGTCCTACGGTAGCGGCCCGTTGATGAATGTGGAGGAGAGAAAAAAAGTTTTTGAAATTACAGCAAAAGAAGTTGATGGTAAAATACCGTTGATAGCCCATGTAGGAACAACTAATCTGAGGGATTCTATAGAGCTTGCACAGCATGCAGAGAAGTTCGGAGCAGAGAGGATAGCTGCTGTTCCTCCTTACTATTATCATCACACTGAGGAAAGTATACTTCGCTTTTACTCAGAACTGGTAAAATCTGTCAAAATCCCTGTTTATATATATAATAATCCAAAGACTGTAGGATATGGGATAGATGAGAGATTAATTTTAAAATTGGCTGAGTGTGGGGTAAGGGGCATAAAGGATAGTTCTTTTGATATAATACTGTTTACCAATTATTTGAGGGAAGCTCCAGAGGATTTTGATGTGGTTCCTGGCACAGAAGCGATGTGGCTACCTGCGGCTGCTCTTGGTGCTCAGGCTTTTATCCCTGGCCTGGGGAATGCTTTCCCTGAAGTTTGCCTTAAACTATTTGAAGCGGGAGTGAAGGGTGATATCATTAAAGGTAGGGAGCTCCAGAAAAAAGTGAATCTCTTACGGGATGTCATGTATTCGGCAGGTTCCACTATTGTCGCAGTATACCTAACACTTGAGCTAAGAGGAATCGTTAAAACACACCCAAGGAGCCCCTTTGTTGAGATGGGACCGAATGAGAGAAATAGCTTTAAGGAGAGGTTAATAAAACTTGGGGTTTTAGAGAAAAAATAAGATGTATTTTGCCATTATTGATTGTGGGACCACCAATTCACGCGTCTACCTTGTAGATGAAAAAAGAGAAATTATAGCAAAAGCTTCTGAAAAGGTGGGAGTTGTAAATGTAACAATAGAAGGCTCCAATAGGATTTTAAAGGAAAAACTGAGTGAGGTGTTTTTAGAGGCTCTTAAGAAGGCTAATATCAAATTGACCGATGTAAGTTTTGCCATCACCTCAGGTGCGATTACCTCGGAAATCGGACTGCTGGAGATTCCTCACCTGTTAGCTCCGGTATCCATAGATGAGCTTGCCCGGAATGTAAAGAAAGTAAGGGATAAGAACGTATTTCCTCTGGATGTACCCATGGTTTTTGTAAGAGGAGTGAAGACCGTTGGTAACATTGATACCTCAAATTTAATGAACGCAGGAAGGGTAGACTTCATGCGAGGAGAGGAAACACAAGTTGCAGGCTTTCTCTCAACCCATGAGTGCAATTTACCTTTAACTATCCTTTTTTTAACTTCCCACACCATGTGTGTGAGTGTTAACAGCAGCGGAGAAATCGCTGGTAGCGTAACTACTTTATCAGGGCAGGTATATGAGGCAATTGTTGAGAGGACTGTTATAGGTAAATCAATCAGAAAAACAGACGATTTTGACAATTTTACTTATTTTGATACCAAGATAATAGAATATGCCCATTACTGGGTCACAAGGAGTGGATTTCTCAGAGGCTTGTTAATGCCAAGGTTAGCAGATGTCTTGCTGAGGACAAAATGGTACGAGAGGAAGCTTTTTCTGGAGGCCACAATAGCAGTAGAGGATATGAGAACTATAGCTCAACTTGACAGGTTTGGCTTCTCTCAAGATAGGGATTTTGTTATTATGGGAAAAAACGAAAAAAGATGCAGAATATACAAGTATCTACTTCAAAAAATAAGGCCAGAAGGTCTTCTAAGAATAATAAGCAATACAGAAGATATAGATATGCTCACTATTAACGGGGCAATAGATATAGCGAGAAGGTGTAAGTTGTTTGAATAAAGGCATGAAAAGAGTCTGGCATGGCAAAAGTTTTAATAACCGCTACTTCCTTCGGTAAAGCTTGCAGGGAACCGTTTGAAGTGCTAAAGAGGGGAAAAATAGAGGTAGATATCAATAAAGAAGGGAAACCTTTTACCGGGGGTAGGCTTCTTAAGATAATTGAAAATTACGATGGCATTATAGTTGGAGTTGACCCTGTGGGGGAGGCAGTAATTGACAAAGGCAAGAGGCTAAAAATAATAGCAAAACATGGAGTTGGAATTGACAACATTGATTTAAAGGCTGCAGCTAGGAAAGGAATATACGTGACTATAACACCGGGAGCAAATGAACAAGCTGTAGCTGATTTGACTTTTGCGCTAATGTTAGCCCTGGCAAGGAAAGTAGTCCTTGCGGACTGTTCCTTAAGGAATGGAAAATGGCCAAGGTTAATAGGAACAGAGATCTGGGGCAAGAAATTAGGTGTGATTGGTCTTGGCAGAGTTGGGAAAAATGTAGTAAAGCGAGCTAAAGGATTTAATATGGAGGTGTTTGCCTATGACCTGCAGGTGGACCACGATTTTTGCAGGCAATATGAGGTAAAAATAGTTAATCTGGAAAAAATATTTACAGAAAATGATATTATCACACTCCATACTCCATTAACCTCATCCACAAGACATTTAATTAACGAGAAAACACTTAGTTTAATGAAGGATAGTGCTTTAATAATCAATACGGCAAGAGGGGAACTGGTAGATGAGCAAGCATTATTTTATGCCCTCAAAAATAGGAAAATTGGGGGAGCGGCTTTAGATTGCTTTTCTGAGGAACCTCCTGGTAAGGATTTTCCCTTATTTGAGCTGGATAATGTAGTTCTTACTCCTCATCTTGGAGCCTATACCGTGGAGGCAAACAGGAATATGGGGGTTATGGCAGCCAGAAGCGTTGTAGACGCTTTAAATGGCAAAGTGCCTGAAAATATCGCCAATGAGGATTTTCCTCCTTTTTAAGCAATAGTATCAGCTAAAATTTACTCTCAGGAAAAAATTAAATGACATCCCGAGAAAGGGTTC
>JACUUP010000259.1 GCA_014859225.1 Candidatus Aerophobota bacterium | reverse complement strand
TAGATTTTTTGGGAGTTACAAATTCTTGATTATCAAACACCATGGGCTTCACTTCTTTTAACTTAATGTAGTTTCTTACCTCAGCGCTCCCTTTGTCGGTGATGGTAAGCTCGTCAATGGCTTTTTTGAATATGGTAAAGACTGTCTTTTTTGCTTCCATCTCGGATAAGATTCGTAGAATGTTCGGTTCCTGCAAATCTACCTCTTTACCGAAAAGACGGTACGTGATAAACTCTTCAACCTTCGGATACAAGGCATCAAATCCGCTAAATAGCCTGCTTTCATTGAGAATGGAGTTCGTGAAGAAGCTTATGACGCTCCTATAATCTATGTCTATGCTGCCAAGAGTAATTGTATGAGAGAAGGCGCGGTCTAAATCCTCAAAAATGATTTCCCTCGTTTCTTCTTCTGAAAATTCTTTAACTACGATTGGTTTAAAAGCAAATTTGTTGACGTCTATGTCCTCCAATCGCTTATATTCCCGATAGATTCTGGGGGTGAGGACAGGAATATGAATATCAAGTTTATCCAGGTCCTTGCTTTTGTTTTCTTTGTCCGGCTCTACAATAATGGGAGTTTTTGTCTTGACTCCTTCACCCATTTTTCTGTAACCAAGCTCTACTCCTTCTTCTTTGATAGATTCAACGAATTCTATGAACGCAGGGGTGCCGATGACCGCAAGTTCCTCGTTTTCGACATCAGGTCCAAACATTTTCCGGATGCCTCGACCGAGGGTTTGCTCTGGCAAAATATTGCTGGCTGCTTTGTAGGGCCGTAGGCCAACGATGGTTGTCACATTTCGCACATCCCAGCCTTCGCGGAGCATGAGAACTGACACAATAGCTCTGTAGGGGCTTTCGTCCTCATCCACCTTGTCTGCTGCTTTTCTCAGCGTTTCTAATTCATCCTGGCTTTTCTTGGAGACTTTTTCAACAACTTCCCCGCTCTGGTTCGTGTGAATAACGAGGGTCGCCTTCTTAAACTCGGGGTACCTGTTTTCAAGGTATGCTGCTAACTGGTCACTTTCTTCAGTCTGGGTGGTCATAAAAAAAGATAAAGGAGTTTTTTCATCTTTGAGCTCATCGTACTGTTTTTTCCATTCTACATAACCGAGGTGGATATAGTCTTCATAGCGTTCAACAAACCGGGAAGAAGGTTTTTCTTTTAACTTGGCT
>JACUUP010000083.1 GCA_014859225.1 Candidatus Aerophobota bacterium | reverse complement strand
GAGGGAGGAAGTGAGGAAGTGCGTGAAAATGGTTTGTGTGGGGATGTTGCTACTTAGTGCACTACTGCTGACGGACTGTTTGGGTAGAGTAGGTGGACAGGGTGGCTGCGCTTTTGCAAGACAAAGATTAAAGGTTGCAACGACCACGAGTCTGTACGATACGGGTCTGTGGGAATATCTTGAGCCTGCATTTGAAGAAAAGTTTAATGTTAAGCTGGATATTATATATGCAGGCACGGGAATAGCACTTGAATATGGAAAACGAGGCGATGTTGATGTTATTGCCATTCACGACCGGCAGCGCGAAGATGCTTTTGTAGAACAAGGATACGGGGTAAACCGCAGGTGCTTTGCCTATAATTATTTTATACTTGTAGGTCCAGAAATTGACCCTGCCGGGATACGAAATATGTTACCCGAAGAGGCGTTTCAGAAACTAATGATGGAAGGACAGACAAATCCGGATAAGATAAGATTTGTCTCCAGGGGGGACGGTTCAGGAACGCATGCCCGGGAAAAGACAGTCTGGTCAAAGGCAGGTTATGCCTACAGTGACGTTCAAAAATCTGGCTCCTGGTATGTAGAGGCAGGCAGGGGAATGGGGCCTACGCTACTCATGGCATCCGAGATGGAGGCGTATACCCTCACGGATATCGGGACATTTCTGGCTTTTGTGGGTGATTTAGAGCTTGTTTCTCTGGTTGCAGAGGGAGAGGTTCTACTCAACGTGTATGCGATACTTGCCATAGATCCTGAGAAACATGCCCGGGTTGATATTCGCATGGCGAACAACCTTATCAATTTCCTCATATCAGACGAGGTGCAGGAGTTGATTGCAAACTACGGAGTGGAAGAATACGGAGTACCTCTTTTCTATCCGGGAGGAGGTGGACAATGCAAGGATATCGGTTGTCCTGCCTGGGAAGAGTGTGCAACGCGCGTTAAATAGCGAAAATACAATGAATGAACTTGGGCGAGCCTTACTCAAAGCAGTTGAACTTATAGCAACGAGAGATCCGGAAGTTGTGGAGATTACGCTGCGATCTTTGTGGATTGCTGGAACTTCAACGACATTCGCTTCAGCAATCTGTATTCCCTTATCCGGATTAATTCAATTTCATCAATTTCGTGGCAAACGCTTCTTGATAAATCTCATTCAAACCTTTTACAGTCTGCCCACGGTATGTGTGGGTCTTTTTGTTTTCGTGCTCATATCGCGGGCAGGACCACTGGGTAGCCTGGGTCTTATGTTTACACCGACGGCGATGATCATCGGGCAGACCATACTCATTACGCCCATCCTGCTCGGTCTCACCTTTGCTGCTTTGACCGGTATTGATGTTGCTATCAGAGAAAGTGCGTTATCACTTGGTGCTACCCGTTTGCAGGTTATCTGGACCATTATCAAAGAAGCAAGATTCTCGGTGGTGGCGGGAGTGATTATGGGTTTTGGCAGAGCAGTATCAGAGGTGGGGGCTGCGATTATGCTCGGGGGAAACATTAAAGGATTTACGCGCGTCTTAACGACCGCAATTTCCCTGGAAACTCAGAAAGGTGAATTGGAGTTTGCGCTGGCGCTTGGAATAGTTCTCATCTGTGTATCTTTAGCGGTTAATATGGCGATGAACCTAATCCAGCAAAGGTTCTGATAATATGGATATGGAGATTGTAGATTTATATTACCGGTACGGTTCGCAAGAGATTCTGAAAGGAATTAATTTGAAGATTGGACAGGGGGAGATATTTGCTCTGGTTGGTCCAACCGGTGCGGGTAAAACGACTCTTTTGAGGTTGATTGATTTACTGGATAAGCCGACTGCAGGAACAATAAAGTTTGCAGGGAAAGACAGTTTAGCCTCACCCAGGTTCAAGTTAAAGGTACGGCGCAAAATGTCGATGGTGTTCCAAAAGCCACTTTTATTCAATACCACTGTGTACGAAAATGTTGCCTATCCGCTCCGGGTACGGGGATACAAAGAGAGAGATATCGCTAACAAAGTTATACAGGTTTTACATTTAGTATCCATGGATAGCTATGTAAAAAGTCATTCACGCAAACTCTCCGGGGGCGAGACGCAAAGGGTTGCTCTGGCACGTGCCATAGTCTCTGAACCTGAGATGCTCCTGCTGGATGAACCAACTGCCAATCTTGATCCCTTGAGCGTAGACTTGATTGAGAGTCTTATCCTGCGGCTTAGTCGTGAGCAAAAAACTACCGTAGTGATGGCGACGCATAACATGCTTCAGGGGCAGCATCTTGCCGATAGAATAGGTGTTTTAATGAAGGGTGAGCTTGTTCAGGCAGGGAAATCAACCGAAGTTTTCCGAGCTCCCGAAAATGAAGAAGTGGCTAAATTTGTTGGAGTGGAAAATATTTTAAAAGGTGTGGTAATCTCCAACGATGCTGGTATGACTTGTATAGATGTTCAGGGGCACACAATCGAGGGTATATCCAACTGCCGGGTAGGTGAAAAAGTGCATGTTTGTATTCGAGCAGAAAATATAACACTTTCTACTGCAAAACATGCAAGTAGTGCCAGGAATTTTCTTTCCGGCCAAGTAAAACTCGTAGCGTTCTCCGGGCCACTTGTTAGAGTCGAGCTTGCGTGTCCTTTTCCACTTATCGCCGTAGTTACGAAAAAATCAGCCGAGGATATGCAGCTTGGCATTGGGAAAAAAGTTTATGCATCGTTTAAAGCTACAGCGCTTCATATTATTGGCTGATAGTAAGAAGGAAGGTTTAGATGGAACTGAATTATCTAAGGCTATCTTTGACCGATAGGTGCAATTTGAACTGCATTTATTGTCGTCCTAAAACGTGGGTTAGAATTATGGAACGTGAAAAAATTTTGAGATTTGAGGAGATGGTGCAGTTCATAAAGGTTGCGGCAGAAGTTGGCGTGAGGAAAGTAAGACTCACCGGAGGAGAGCCGCTTTTGCGCAGGAACATAATTACATTAATTGACATGATTACCAGGGTACAAAACATAGATGATATTACCTTGACTACGAATGGAATATGCTTGAGCGAGTATGCGAAGGGTTTAAAAGAAGCAGGCATCTCACGCATCAACGTGAGCCTGGATACGCTCAACAGGAATAAATTTATCCACATCACCGGCTCGGATGGTCTTTTGAAAGTTTTAAAGGGTATAGAAGCTGCAAAAGAGACAGGCATTGAACCTGTAAAGATTAACGTGGTAGCCCTTCAAGGTATCAATGATACCGAAATAAATGACTTTGTGCATTTTGCCCTGAAAAACTCGCTGGTACTCAGATTCATAGAATATATGCCTATTGAGGGAGTAGGAGATAAGTCCTGGCAGATATCCAACAAGGTTGTGCGGAGCATAATAGAGAAGAAATGGGGGGCATTAGAGCCCACAAATTTCTTAGGAAACGGTCCTGCCGAGTATTTTTCTCTACATAGCACTTCGCTCGTCGTAGGTTTCATAAGCCCCATTTCAAATTCTTTTTGCCACAGATGTTCTCGTTTGCGTCTTAGCGCAGATGGAAAACTAAGACCCTGCCTTGCATCCGGTTATGAGCTGGATGTAAAAAACGCATTGCGTGATGAACATAGCCAGCTCAAGATACAAGAGCTGATAGATGTGGCTTTACGATACAAAATTCAAAAAAATGTTTCCTGTCCCGCCTTTACCAGTCCTCATAAATTTATGTTCCAGATAGGAGGATAATAAGTTTTTTGACATTATGCCCCGATGGTTTATAATAGTAACCATCATAATCATAATATTATTCGTAAAATCATGCAGGTGAACAAAACAGATTGATAGTAGCGGAAGAGGGGGTATACCATGAAAGAGCTGGAGGCAAAAGTTGCTGTTGTGACAGGAGGAGCACGGGGGATAGGCAAGGCTATCTGTTTAACCTTTGCAGGAGAAGGTGCAGATGTTTTAGTGTGCGATATAGACTATGAGGCTGCTACAAAAACAGCCTCGGAAATTAAAGATAAGGGATTTTCTGCTCTTCCAGTTAAGTTAGATGTTTCCCGTGGAGATGAAGTTAGGAAAGTATTTAAGGAAATAGTAGAGGAATTCAAAAGAGTAGACATTCTTGTTAACAATGCTGGAATTACTTGCCTTACCCCGCTTGAGGACATTAGCGAAGAGGAATGGGACAGGGTTCTGGCGATAAATCTTAAAGGCTGCTTTCTTTGTTCTCAGGCAGTCATGCAGGTTATGATTTCTCAAGAATACGGGAAGATAGTAAACATTGCCTCACTTGCGGGAAAAATAGGTGGAATTATAGTAGGCGCTAATTATTCTGCCTCCAAGGCTGGGGTTATCTCCCTTACTAAATCTTTTGCAAAAAAACTCGCCCCTTACGGAGTGAATGTGAATGCTGTTTGCCCTGGACAGATTAAAACGAGGATGACTGATATCTGGTCTAAGGAGGATAGGGAGAAACTTGCAAAACAAATACCACTAGGTAGATTTGGAGAACCTCAGGACATAGCTGAAGCGGTGCTTTTTCTTGCCTCTGATAGAGCAAAATTTATCACGGGTGAGGTCACGGATGTTAATGGGGGAATTCTTATGGATTAATTTTTTTTAGGAGGAATTTGATGAGAGGATTTTATAACAAACTGTTGAGGGTTGACTTAAGTGAAAAAAAGTGGCAGGAAGAGGAAATTTCTGATGATATTTTACGAGCTACCCTGGGCGGCAGAGGTCTTGGAGCATATCTTTTATGGGAAAATCTGGAAAAAGGGAAAGACCCTCTTTCTCCTGACAATGTGCTTGTTTTTGCTTTAGGGCCTGCTACTGGAACAAAAATGATGGGTGCAAGTAGATATGCAGTTTTTTCCAAGTCTCCCCTGACAAACTTTTTTGCCGACTCCTATGCGGGAGGCTGGGTAGCCTATAAGATGAAAGCAGCAGGTTATGATGCTATTTTAGTAACAGGTGCCTCCTCCTCTCCTGTTTATCTTGAAATTTCAAACGATGGTGTTAAATTTCATTCAGCTGAGCATCTCTGGGGTAAGGATACCTATGAAACAGAGGATACCATCTTAAAAGAAGTTGGCGTCCCCGGGGCACAGGCGATGGTAATAGGTCCTGCGGGGGAGAAGATGGTTACCTTTGCTTGCATAGAGAACAATTACTGGAGAAGTGCCGGAAGATGTGGATTAGGGGCGGTTATGGGTTCCAAAAAGTTGAAAGCGCTCGTTTTTCATGGGAATGCAAGTGCAAATTTAGCTGATGATAACCTTTTAAGGAGCTATGTTAAATCTCTGGTAAGAAAAGGGAAAAATGATGCGGGGGTTGCCGCCTATAGAAAGTATGGGACTGTCCAGATGGTGGCTATACTCAACAATGCAAAAGCCTGGCCTTCAGAATACTGGTCAAAAGGAGTGTTTGAAGACTGGGAGAAGATAAGTGCAGATTCTCTCCTTAATGATTTAAAAGTTATGCCCCATGCCTGCGAGAGATGTTTTATTGCCTGTGGGAAAGTTTCCGAAGTTTTAAAAGGAAGGCATAAAGGTTTAAAGATAGAAGGTCCCGAACATGAAACAATTTATGCCTTTGGGGGTCTTTGTCGGATAAATGAGCTGGAGGAGATTGCTTACCTCAATGATATATGTGACAGAGCGGGGATGGATACAATAAGTGCGGGAAACCTGATTGCCTTTTGTATGGAGCTTTCAAAGAGAGGGAGGATTAAAGAAAAATTTGAATACGGCAACTCTGATGTTGCCATAGAACTTCTTCAAAAAATTAAAAATAGAGAAGGGATAGGAGATATACTTGCCCGAGGTATAAAGTATACAGCAAAGCACTTTGATGCTGAAGATGTAGCCGTTCATGTTAAGGGTCTTGAGCCTGCAGGATTTGACCCTCGAGTACTGAAAGGTATGGCTCTTCAGTATGCAACTTCTCCCCGGGGAGCCTGTCACTTAACAGCTACATTTTACAAACCAGAGCTTGCTGGAATTATCCCTCCTGAGCAGGTTGAAGGTAAGGCAAAACTATTAATTGAATGGGAAAACAGAATGACCATTTTTGATACTCTTATTTTATGCAGATTCTTCAGGGACCTTATCCAATGGAATGACTTAATCACTATAATTGAAGCCATCACCGGTATCAGCTATAAGCGGGAAAAATTGGAGGAGATGGCAAATGATATTTCTACGCTGCGGCGAATGATAAGCATGCGGGAAGGGCTGACAAAAGAAGATGACATGCTTCCTGTACGCTTTTTTAAAGAGGGAAGAAGAGATGATGGAAAACTGGTAAATAAAGATGAGTTTATGTATATGCTCGATGAATACTACGATATGAGAGGTTGGGATAAGAAAGGTAATCCAAAAAAGCTTCCTGATTTTTTACAATAAGGAGAGAGTAATGTTGCAGCTAAAAAAAGAAAAGCTTTTCCAGATGTATGAGAAGATGGTGCGGATAAGAAAATTTGAATTAAAAGTGGAGGAGCTTCACCTCCAGGGTATTTTGCCCGGGTTAAAACATCTTTATATTGGAGAAGAAGCCGTTGCCGTGGGAGTTGCATCCTGCCTCAGGAAGGATGATTACATCGGAAGCACACACAGAGGTCACGGTCATTTAATTGCCAAGGGTGGAGATGTTAAACTCATGATGGCAGAGCTTTATGGGAAGAAAACAGGTTACTGCAAAGGGAAAGGTGGCTCCATGCATATTGCTGATACCAATATAGGCATCTTAGGAGCAAATGGAATAGTTGCAGCTAA
>JACUUP010000258.1 GCA_014859225.1 Candidatus Aerophobota bacterium | reverse complement strand
AGATAAGAAACCTGTAAGCTACCAGGTTAAATCGGTCAGGTGTGGTAAAGAGAACTGCACTAAGTGTCCCCATAAAGCCTATATTTATGCCTATTTTAGGTCTGAGACCACAGGGAAAGTGAAATCTAAATATTTAGGAAAATATAAAAGGTGAGTTAATGAACTACCTTTACTACGGCGACAACTTAGATATTTTACGCAGGTATGTTAAGGATGAGAGCATTGACCTTGTTTACCTGGACCCACCTTTCAACTCTAAGGCTACCTATAATGTGCTATTCAAGGAAAAGAACGGCAGCGGGTCCGGAGCACAGATAAAGGCTTTTGAGGACACTTGGCAATGGGATATAACTGCCGAGGAGACCTGGACTGAGCTTGTAGAAAAAAGTCAAAATAGGAAACTTGCCGATTTAATGGTAGCTATGCGTAAGTTTTTAGGCACTAATGATATGATGGCATACCTTGTTATGATGGCTATAAGGTTACAGGAACTCCACCGAGTATTAAAACCCACCGGGAGTATTTATCTTCACTGCGACCCAACGGCAAGTCATTATTTAAAGCTGGTTATGGATGCGGTGTTTGAAGGTAAGAATTATAGAAATGAGATTATATGGAAACGAACGGATGCAAAAGGTAATGTTCAGAAGAAATACGGATGGATACATGATAGGTTACTGTTTTATACAAAAACAGATGAGTGGTTATGGAACCAACAGTATGCTCCCTATGATAATCAATACATAGAGATGTTTTACAACAAGATTGATAAGGAAGGTAGAAGATACCAGGCAACAGACTTAACAGCTCCAATGTCTCGCGCTTCCAGAGGACAGGTGTATTCGTGGAAGGGTTATACCCCTCCACCCTCAAGATGTTTTGTTTACAACAAAGAAAAAATGGAGCAATTAGACAAAGCAGGGAGAATTGAATATACAAAAAAAGGCTGTCCGCGCCTTATAAGATATTTAGATGAAATGAAGGGTAATAAATGTCCTGATATTTGGGTTGATATAAAAATCGCACAAAGCACAGAGAGAATGGGCTATCCCACCCAAAAACCCGAGGCTCTTCTGGAACGCATTATCAAGGCAAGTAGCAACGAAGGTGATGTGGTTTTGGACCCCTTTTGTGGTTGTGGAACGACCATAGCTGTTGCTGAGAGACTCAAGAGAAAATGGATA
>JACUUP010000082.1 GCA_014859225.1 Candidatus Aerophobota bacterium | reverse complement strand
GTAATATTAATAGTTGTTGTTATCGTAGATGCCGAGTAGGCACCAATGGTTATGCTGGTGATGGCTGTGCTGGGATAGCTATCTATGTAAAGCTCGGCAATACCCAGGTTGTTCAGCACATCCTCTACGGCGAAGGTGAGTGTCGGATCAGTGTTTGTTGGATCAGGTACAACCGATATATCAGAGATTATCGGGCCAGTATTGTCTACCTGGAAGCTTACTGTATCAGATGATGTCCAGCCTGCCTCATCGTAGGCGGTAGCTTTCACCTGCCAGTCGCCATCGCTGAGAGCAGTTGTATCAAGCTGAACTGACGAGGTTATAGGCGATGTAACAAACTGGTCTTTAGCCAGCGGATACCAGGTAGATGAATTTGATTCTGCATACTGCCAGAATACTTCAGTGATATTGGTAGTTGTATCAGAGGCAGCGGCAGTCAAGGTTAAAGTTCCACTTACCCTGGATGCAGGTTCAGTGATAACTATTGAAGGTGGCGTGTTATCCACGGTTACCGCAATTATGTCCTGGCCAAGTAGGCTTTCAGGGTCACTGAAATCATAGGCTTGCACCCTGATATACCATACTCCCTCGCTTGCAGCCGGCACCCAGGTGGTATCCCACGCGGCTTGCCAGTTGTTAACTTCAACATCACCGGTAGGTCCACTTACTGTAGAGATGGGGTCGCTCACTTCCGTGTAGCCTACACTTCCATCAAGGTCGTAGTATACGCTGCTGCCGCTTGGTGCAACTGAGAAGCGGAGAAAATCGGTGTACTTTAAGGTTTCTATGACTTTAATGTCAACCTCACCTTTAATAATATCTCCTGCATGAGGCTCAATAATGTTAATCTCATCATAGAACGCCCAGAAGAAGGGATAGTTAAAGCCCTGCTCAGGTGCTCCACCCGGGTATAAATCGGGTGGATTGAGCCAGGAAACAGGATAAGGCTCCCAGGAAACACCACTCATAAGAACATCCATATGATACTTACCCTCATCTTTTTCAGAATCACCTGTCCAGGGAACCACAAATTCAAAGTATTTATAGGCCTTGGCTGCATGAGGATCTAAAGATTCGGGCCAGGCTTCAAGTGTGACGGTAAATGTGGTGCATGGATATATTCCGGTGGGGGGTGGTGATGCAGCCGGATTGTACAATGCTACATCTACCGTGGCTGTATCGTTGGATACAACCTGGAAAACCTCATCATCTGTCCAGATGCGCAGAATCTGGTTTCCGCCAACGGTTACCACGTTCCAGTTCACCCAGGCAGTCATCTTGCTCAGGACAAAGAAGTACGGATGCCCCTCATCCCAGGCAACGGCGAAGAACTCGTACGGGTCAGCAGGGTACTCTGTCGGCCACAGCTCGTATTTACCAACGTTCTCGGCTACGCTCGGGTCAACTATGAGCTGAACGTCTGTGGTGGCAAGGGATGCCCCGGCGTAGGGAGCTGCAAGCTCTAGACTTGTTTCTACAGTGGCAATCGTTGCCCACATCTCGCCCTTGGGGCTGATGTAGACATTGATGTGAATGGTATCACCGGAAAGTGTATCACCCACGGTGTGCGCGATGTCAAATGTAGTCTCTTGAGGCATCATCATGGGTGGACTCTGCATAAAAGCATTGGGATGATGAACGGTAATCACGAAGTAGTCACTGCTTGCCTCATCCAGGATATACAAATAGTCATGCCCTAACAGTGGTGTTCCGTCTGCCGGTCCATAGGTCGGGAAGTCATCTGGCGAGACGGTATGATTTTCCCGCAGGTAAAGCTGCACTCTCTGGGCAGGAAGATTCGCATCAGCTGCAAGATACTCAAGCACTACCGGCGGGCTGGCAGGAGTCAGGTAACCTGCTCCATCATTCACTAACGTTACCTCAGCGGTAGCAGCACTAATTTCAGAGGGAAGCTCGGAGTACAGGTAGATGGTGGCAGTTCGGCCAGCACTACCAGGATAGGTAGCGAAAGCCACATCTCCAGTTATCGCCACCGTTGTTGTATCTGTAGCTCCCCGCACAAAGGCATCGGGGTTACCCACATCAAGGGTGAAATGCTCGCTGAAGACATACACATAGGGATGATACGCCAAAGTCTCATCCAGGCGAAGTGCCGTGTCGTCACAGGGCCTTATTACCTGCAGGAGTTTTTCCCCGTGTGGTCCATCCCCATCGTACTTCAAGCTTATCACAATAGTAACAGTAAATTGAGTTCCATCATGGGTGAGGGTGACTTTGTGGTCAATGGTGTCAGCGAAAACATCGCCTTCCTCGTTTATCACAATCATAGCGAGCGTGTCACCCGTGTCCCCGGGCACAGGACTCGTCCATATATCAAAAGTGGTGTAATCAGGACTTCCCTGCAAAAATGCATCCGGCGCGAAAACATCAATGTAGAAGGTGTCAATTAAATAGATCCAGTCAGCAGGATCAGTGGTAAATTGGCTGAAGTTCGAGCCATTCTCGTAGGCGTAAAGCCATCTCTTCCCGGGAGTGGCAGAGTTAATGTATACCGTGGCATCAGCTGTTTGGACAAATTTGTTTCCATCCCAGTAGAGCGTGGATGTTCCAGATACACCTGTTATATCACCGCTTGCCGCGATGAGGATGGTAATTTCGTCACCATGCACGGCTCCCGAGGGAGGATTGGTAGACTGGCTGGTTACCGCAACCGTGGTCGTATCAGGTGAGGCGGTATTAAATACCTCGCAGCCAGTTACTGTCAAACCAAAACGGGTATCATCCGTTAAAGGGTCACCAATGATGTAGAAATAGGTGTGTCCAGAAAGCGGGAACGACTGAGAGGCAAACTCCCGGACTATTACGTCATATTTACCAGTTGGCAAGGTGCAGGTGTCAATATCCACGCTCTGGGCAGTTGCCAATAAATGATCTCCGTCAACCACCACGACAGTTGTCGTGCTCAAAGCAAACGTAGAGCCCCATAACTCCGTAACTACATAGCCAAACCTTCCAGGATTCCCAGGAGAGACGGCTGTCGTGAGGTCTGCAGATATAGCAATGGTGACGGTATCAGGACTGCTGCAGTACTGGAATGCATTGGGGGTCAAATTCATATCAAATTTATCAACCACAAAAAGGTACGGATGCGAGGTTGGGCTGTCGGCGATGTTAAGAGCAAACTTGTTGGGCAGGCGTCCATAGGTAAGCGCATCTCCCTTCTCAAAAACGTCAAGTTGCTTTTCACCCACCAAAGCAGAAGCGCTGACATCAACCGTTACTTCCGTCGCAGCGAACATTCCGCCAGATGCTACCAGGGTAACCGTGCCGGCAGAGACTTCAGTATCGGCTTCACAGAAAACTCGCACGTTAATGGTATCCCCATCACTTGATGCGCCGATAGGCACCTGTATATCAAAGGTAGTAGTATCCGCACTCCCCTGAACGAAAACATCGGGCGGATACACGAAAATCTCAAATATGTTAGTGGTGTCATCAAACACGTACACGTAGTGGTGAGATTCGTCAGTCCAGGGCCAACGAGGCCCCCACTCAAGAGGCTCGAAAGAGTCCACAGAGCCGCTCTTATAAAATCCCAGGGTATGACGGGTATTTGCGGTTGCCGTCTCATCTACGAGGAGGTCCACATCACCATCCCCGGAAACACCATGGTTACTAAAATAAACCGCAATAAGATTAGGAAAACCACCTGCTTGACCATGCGCCCCGAGCACCACATTGCGTGCCTGTATGGTCCCCTCAGCGTTTCTTATGTCCAGCGTGATTCGGTCACCTGCCCCTCTGTTAGAGTTACCTCCCCCTTCAACAGAAGCCCAAAGGTGAATTCCGTATGCGGGCAGAACCGTTGCATCACTTGTCCCGGCAACAAACACATCCGGATGACATTCCTTGATTCTTATGCTTCCATGGGAGTATGTAGCATTGCCCATATCCAGCACGTACACGTAGGGATGGTTATCCCCAACGTTTGTATCTAAAGTATCCCAGTAAGGACCATCAACCTCGTTTTTCTGGGCATGGAGAAGGTACCTGCCTGCAGAAATAGCTCCAATGTAGAGCGGTACATCGTAGGTAGCAAATTGTTCCCCATCATAGACCAGCGTGACCGCGGTAGCGGCACTTACCATTGCGCTCGCCCCGGAGGCGTTCACGAGGACAGTGATGGTATCTCCCGTGGATGCGCCGGTAATTGAGCCATCTACCCAGGCATCAAAGGTCGTCTGATTGGCAGATCCGGCAAGAAACGCATCGGGTGGATGAACGTTAAAATGGAACGGCCCGTCAATAGCGTAGACGTAGGGAGAGCCGGTTAGCTCGAATTGATCCCCGGGGAAATCACCATTGAACCAAGGATCTGTTTCGTTCGGATTCTCATCTGCCGGCACCGTAGGATTACCAGCCCAGTTTTCCCAGATAACAAAGGTAACTCGGGAAGGATCGGGAGGACCTAAATCAGCATTGTAGAACAGTGCCGTGTCATAGGAGGCAAGCACCCCGCCACTTAAAGTCAGTGTAAGCGTAGTCGTCGCAGGAGAAATGTAAACACTCGCGCTATCAAAACTAATTGCTACCGTAGCAGTGTACGGAGCCTGTCCATTGGTCGGGTCATCAAATGTACCAGCAGCGATAACATCAAAAGTTGTCTGGTTGGATAATGCGCTGTTAAACACATCAGGCGCATCTACAACTACATCCAGAGAATCAAGTATGAATAAATAGGGATGGATGGCTGTTGTGTCATCGGCAAATTGGGGATGAGCACTTGGATCAAAAATTTCATGGGCGTTTTCGTAAGCGTGAAGAGTGTAGGTATCTCGGGGTGCTGTATTTTTCTGGGCTAACCTGGCATCGGTAACAGAGAATCTTGTAGCACTTTCGGCAACAAGAGTAACAGTATCTCCACTTGTCCAGCCGTATATTTGCCTAAAAGCCCTTGGCCCGCTTTCTGCAACCAGGATAGTAACTGTTTCTGAAGCGGCAAAATCAGCTGAGGTAGCACCTGAATAACTCAAGGCAATATCAAACGTGGTAGCGGTAGATTCGCTTTCCCCTTGGAGAAGAGCATTAGGGTGATGTACTTCAATGGTAGCTACATCAACGCCCTCAAAAATATAAAAGTAAGGATGGCCAAAGATAAGACCTGGAAAAGTATCATCCCAATAAATAGGA
Organism: Candidatus Aerophobota bacterium; assembly: GCA_014859225.1. Classification (GTDB taxonomy): domain Bacteria; phylum Aerophobota; class Aerophobia; order Aerophobales; family B3-G15; genus Kmv34. The sequence continues at coordinate 1,660 of JACUUP010000082.1, read as the reverse complement.
GCGGGTATGGTAGGGACATTGGGATAAAATGTCTGCTCACCTCGTATGGTGTAACGATCAGCAGGTTCACCGCCATCAAGTGAAAGAGAAGCAGGACTCCCCCATAAGACAGCTGTTCCCGCGTGAGAGGTAGTATCGAACACCAGCGTAGCTTCCCCAGAAAGCTCAGTCGTCCCTGAAGCGTCATCTGCAGCCCGGATGTTAATAGTAAACTCATCACCCACTTGAGGGATACAAAGACCAGCGGGCGGGAAAAAGCCAACCGTTTCCACATCCACGGCGATAACAGAATCAGAACCGTTGGGTATACCATCAGGCGTGGGAGTAACAGAAATTTCATCTACCACGTAAAAATAAGTTTTTTCGCTCGTTTCAGCACTAGTATAAGTACCATCAGGATACTCTCCTAAAACAACATCGTATCTTCCTGGCCATTCTAAGCTCGGAACATTTACACTCCAGCCAGGAGCATTACCATAATAACGCACATTAAATGAGGTAGTAGTAGCAGGTCCCCACTCGTAGCGCGTAATTTGAGTATTCCCAAATGCATCTATCGGGTAGATAACTGTCAGACGATAATACTTACCTATCGTAAGGTCCGTAGATTCTAGTCTAAGTCCACCTTCATCAATATTAGGTGTAGCTACAACTCCATCGGGATTGGAAGTTACACTAACTGCATGGGCAAGTCCAGAGATACCCCAAAGCAGTGTAACGCTTATAAGGACGACAAAAAATGCTTTTCCCATTATACCCCTTCGTGATGTCCACTTCATCCCTAACTTCCTCCTCGCCGCTTGACGGGTCTTCTCTGGCATATTATTAGCTCCTTTTATTTCGGAAAATAGCATATTTTTTCCTTTTTTTAATGTATGTAAAAAACCATCAGATGACTTGTTGGATGATTGCTGAGCAAGAATTTTGCTGGACTTCGGATTCTGGATAGTCTGATTATTATTAGATGAAAAATCCTGGCAGGCTGATTCAAAATTAGAATAAGACATGGGTTACCTCCCTTTTTGTCTTTAGACCCGTAGTATACGCATATAAACAATAAGAAAAATCCACTTTTCCCCTTTCTTTCAGGATGAATAACTCGCCAAATTTTTTAGAACTGTAACTTACTCTTCTAAGGAAGGCACACTCAATGAAATTTATGTAAAGTAAGTCTTTATTATTCTTAAGGATGAATTCAATAATACAGCACTCTTTTTATTTGTCAAGTAAAATCTGCATTTTGAAAATAGCACAATAAAATATTCTGTCAAGAGTATTTAAAACTTGATAAATTGAAAAAGAACTCTTTTTGATAGACCTACATACAAAGCTTCAATCTTTGTTAAACTTTCTTCTATGCTCAGCTTTTCTTGAGATTGAGCGATTTTTTCTCCGCTTGTAAGAATAACAGACGATTGATATTTGTCAAGTATTAGAGCTTACCTTTTTACGCAGGCTGAAGCCTGCGACTACCCTGCTATCTGGTGCATAATTGCGCAGACTACATGTTTATCTTACCAGAAGGTAGAAAATTGTCAAGGAGCAGGTGAAAAAGCATTTTCAAATAAACCGAGCTAATATAGCACCTTTTTTATTTTTGTCAAATTTTATTCAAAGACCTCGTGGAGATTAACTGTTAGCCCTTTTAGCAAAGGTGATT
>JACUUP010000081.1 GCA_014859225.1 Candidatus Aerophobota bacterium | reverse complement strand
AGTCGTCCTGCCTGGAAGATAAGTCTACACAATCCTGTCAAAACTCTTAATATGGTGGATGAGGAAACTTTCAGCACTGCGGCAAAGGACCCTGATTTTCTGGAACATTATGAGACGGTTATGAGAAAATTCAAAGAAGATATGAGCCTGGAGAAGACCTGGTTTCAGGAAAATATGGCTAATGTGGAAACAGCACCTGTTGCCTATTTTTCTGCAGAGTATGGATTGCACCACTCTCTTCCCTTCTACGCAGGAGGACTTGGTTTTCTATCAGGAGATTTTCTTAAAGAATGTAGCGACCTGGGAGTGCCTGTTGTTGGGGTGGGATTCATGTATCCTCAAGGGTATCTGCGCCAGAGAATCACTCTGGATGGGTGGCAGATGAGCGAGGAGCAACCTCTGGATAGGGAAAATGCCCCGGTATCTGTTATGCTCAACGAGAAAAAAAAGCCTTTAGTGGTTCAGGTTCCCTTTGTAAAGCCTCCCATTCACTTTGCGGTATGGAAGATTCACATTGGCAGGGTATCTTTGTACCTTTTAGACACAGATATCCAGATAAATGAGCCCTGGAACAGAGATATCTCAGCACGTCTTTATGCTGGAGATGCAGAACAGCGCTTGAGGCAGCAAATTGTTATTGGAATGGGCGGAATCAGACTTTTAAATACTCTTGGAATAAAATACTCGCTCCTTCATTTGAATGAGGATTATCCCGCCTTTGCAATTTTTGAGCGAATCAGAGAAAAAGTAGAAAAAGGTGCAAGTTATAAGGAAGCCTCTGATGAGGTCAGAAAAACAACTGTATTTACCACGCATACACCGGTTTCAGCAGGCTCTCATATATTTCCCTTCTTTTTGATGGATAAATACTTTAGCTCTTACTGGGAAGCTTTAAAAATGGATAGAGAACCCTTTTTTCAACTGGGGATAAACCCTGAAGAACCTGAGGCGGGTTTCAATATGACCTGCTTTGCTCTGCGAATGTCTGCCTGCCGCAATGCTGTGAGTAAAAGGCATGGAAAGATAACTCGCAGAATGTGGCACTCTCTCTGGCCGGATGTGCCGGAGGATAAGGTTCCCATTGACCACATCACCAATGGTGTGCATGTTCCCAGCTGGATAGAACCGCGCATGGAGTTTCTTTTTAACCGCTACCTTGGCTCTGACTGGCTGAAGAGTCACGATAATCAGGATATATGGGAGCTTATTGATAATATCCCTGATAAGCAGCTCTGGAAAACTCACTACTGGCTCAAGATGAAATTAATAACAAGGATAAGAGCCAGGGCAAGGCAGAGGTTGAGAGAAGGTGCAGACCCTCGCATTATTCTTGGAGCAGGGGTGCTTCTTGACCCGGATGTTCTCACAATTGGGTTTGCCCGAAGATTTGCTACCTACAAAAGGGCAGCGCTCATTCTGCAGGATATAGAACGACTCAAAAAGATTGTGCGTGATAGGTGGAAACCTCTCCAGCTCATCTTTGCCGGTAAAGCCCATCCTGACGATAATCCCGGTAAAAAACTTCTGCAGGAGGTGTTCAAAGTAGCAGAGGATGCTTCCTTTGGTGGCCGCATAGCATTTGTAGAGGATTACGATGAGCAGCTTGCCCAGTATATGGTACATGGAGTTGATGTATGGCTCAACAACCCTTTGCCACCTTTTGAGGCATCTGGAACAAGTGGAATGAAAGCCACACTCAACGGTGTGCCTCATCTTAGCATCCTGGATGGGTGGTGGGTTGAGGGGTTTAACGGCAAAAATGGCTGGGCTTTTGGAAAGGAAAACACGGAAAGCAAAGATGTTTTAGACGCAAAGACAATTTACAACATTATAGAAAATCAGGTGATTCCCACCTACTACAAGGTAGATGAAGATGGAATTCCTCGTGAATGGGTAAGAATAATGAAAGAGGCGATAAAAAGCACCGCTCATCTTTTTAGTGCCCGCAGAATGGTGAAAGAGTATGTAAAGAAATTTTATCAAAGTACCAGTGCTCTTTCTGTATAAAAAAAGCTCTTTTGAGTAAACTTTGCAAATTTAGCTATCTGAAAATAATCCATCTATCCCACTTCCTTAAATGCTGCATCCCTCGCTATATAAAGTCATTTCACAGAAAGTGTGCCCAAATTTTGGAAAAAGCCCTGCGCTTAAAAATTGTATTTTGATAAAAGAAGGCTATAATTAATATAAGGGGTTAAAGATGAGACTCACGAAAAAACTACCAGCTTTAAACGTAATTCTTTTTATTGCAACCGTAGGAACAACTTTAATTGCAGGCTATTTTTTATCGCTTCCTTTAGCCAGGATGGGGATGTTTGATAAACCCTGGCATGGAGCAATTGCCTTTTCTCTGGGAGTTATGGGAATTATAGGCTCGCATGAGCTCGGACACAAACTCATGGCAGATAAAAGGGGAATTGAGGCAAGCTTTCCTTATTTCATCCCTGCACCCACTTTTTTAGGCACCTTTGGAGCGATTATTAAAATGAAAACGCGCCCTCAGGATAAAAACTCACTTTTTGACGTTGGAGCGGCTGGTCCAATTGGCGGTTTTTTAGTTTTACTTCCAGTAACTGCCCTTGGTATTATCTGGTCAACTCCAATTACAGCTGAAATGCTACCAGAGGGAACTATAGCCCTACCTGACCCCCTTTTATTCAAGGCGATGGGGAAACTCTTGCTTGATATACCAGAGGGAACCCATCTTCTACTGCACCCATTAGCTTTTGCGGGATGGGTGGGGATGCTCATCACCATGTTAAATCTAATGCCCGTGGGGGTCCTGGATGGAGGTCATATAACTCGAGCTTTATTTGGTGACAGGACTTTGTTTAGACTGTCTTCTGTGCAAGTTAGCTCCCACAGACTCGTTTCTCTTGGGGGAGTCCTGGCCACTGCTCTTCTTGGTTACTGGCCAATGGCCATACTAATGCTATTCTTCGGGACAGCCGGGCATCCCGGGCCAACCAATGACAATCTGCCACTAAGCAAGGGAAGAAAAATGATAGGAGTAGCTCTTTTTTTTCTGCTGGTTATTTGCGCTGCTCCAATAAGAACTCTGGTATAAAACTCTCCTGTAAAAATTTATACTGAACTAAAATATTTTATATCCACTTAACTTGACAAAAATTATTTTTACCATAAAATAAATCAAAACTATAAGGAGAAAACTATGCAGCAGGATAAACCAGTTTATCCTATAAGTGTTGCAGCAGAGCTTTTAGAAGTTCATCCACGCACTCTTAGACTGTATGAAGGACATGGCCTTATTTATCCAAAAAGAAGAGGAAATAAAAGATTTTTCTCCAACAACGACCTTGACTGGATACGCTGTATCAGAGAGATGATTCATGAAAAGGGATTGAATATTGTGGGAATCAAGCGCCTTTTATCTTTGCTCCCCTGCTGGGAGATTAAAGGATGCAGCGAGGGAAAAAGAAAGGAGTGCTCTGCCTATTATAATAAAACTGAGCCCTGCTGGCAGCTTGCAAAAAAGGTGTGTCCAGAGAAGTTTAAGATGTGTCAGGAGTGCACCATCTACAAAGAGCAAAAAAGAGAGGCGGGTAAAGAAGTAAGAACAACTTCATAAATACGTAATTTGAGATGGATGATAAGAAAAAAATGATACTATCAGTTGCAAGTGGCAAAGGAGGAACAGGAAAAACAACAGTTGCAACCAGCCTTGCCTTATCCCTGGATACAGATGTGCAGTTTCTTGACTGTGATGTGGAAGCTCCCAATGCCTATATATTCTTAAAACCACTCATAGTAGAGAAAAAACCTGTTTATTTTTCCCTACCCCGATTAATTGAAGAAAAATGCAGCTTTTGCGGACTATGCAGCAAGGTTTGTGAGTGGAACGCCATAGCGGTTGTTAATAAAAAATGGCTTCTTTTTCCTGAGCTCTGTCATAGTTGTGGTGCCTGCTGGCAGCTTTGTCCTGAGGAGGCATTAGAAAAAAAAGGAAAAGAGCTGGGAGTGGTAGAAAAAGGTGAAGCGGGGAAAATAGACTTTGCCCAGGGAAAACTTACCATAGGCCAGGCTATCTCTCCTCTTGTAATTAAAGCAGTAAAAAAAGAAATAAGTCCCCTGAAAGATGTGATTATAGATGTTTCTCCAGGAACAGCCTGCTCCATGGTTGAGACAGTGAAAGGCACAGATTTTTGTATTCTTGTAACTGAACCGACTCCCTTTGGTTTCAATGACCTTGTATTAGCCGCAGGGGTCCTAAATGAGCTAAGTATTCCCTGTGGAGTTGTTATTAACCGCTATGATGTGGACTATGACAAAATAAATAATTTCTGTGAGAAAAATAAAATACCCATCCTGGCGCGCATACCTCTTGATAAAAAAATTGCAGAAGCTTACTCTCGGGGAGAGCTGTTTGTTAGCTTTGATGAAACCTGGAAGAAAAAATTCAAGCAGCTTTTCTTAAACATAAAGAAAAAGGTAAAAAAATGAGGACACTAACTGTGGTGAGTGGTAAAGGTGGAACAGGGAAAACAAGTATTCTTGCCTGCTTTGCTCATCTTACAAGAAATAAAGTTTTAGCCGACTGTGATGTTGACGCAGCAAATCTTCATCTCCTGCTTCAACCTGATGTGAAAAGCTCATCCCAGTTTAAAGGGGGGAAACTTGCGATTATTGATAAAGAAAAATGCACAAGATGCGGGGAATGCGAGAAAGCCTGTCAGTTTGAAGCAATAAAGAACTCTACCACTCAACCTCTTATTGACCCTTTATCCTGTGAGGGATGCTGTTTATGTGCCCGCATCTGTCCTGAGGATGCTATCAGAATGGAGGAGAAGATAACCGGCTGGGTATATTTGTCAAAGACAAAATATGGTCCTCTCATCCATGCAAAACTTGGCATTGGAGAAGGAAACTCAGGAAAACTCGTAACCAGAGTTAGAACTGTTGCTGCCAAGGTTGCTCAGGATAAAGCTCTGGAGCTTACCTTAATTGATGGCTCGCCTGGTATAGGCTGTCCGGTGATTGCCTCCTTAACCGGTGCTGACCTTGCCTTAATTGTTACTGAACCTACCCTGTCAGGGATGGCAGACCTTGAAAGAATTGCGGGTGTGTGTGGGCATTTTGGCATAAGGTGCGTGGTGTGCATTAACAAGTTTGATATAAATAAGGAAAACACGAAAAAAATAGAGAAAATATGTATGGAACAAGATATCAGCGTGGTGGGTAAAATTTCCTATGATGTAGGTTTCACCCGGGCAATCCTTGCGGGAGTTCCTTTAACCGAGTTTTCTTCCAATAAATCTTCCCGTGAGATTAAACAAGTATGGGAGATGATATCCTGTATCCTGGAGCTAAAAAAATAAAACAACAGGAGGAAAACAATGAAAATAGCAATCTCTACCGATAAAGAGACTGTTTCATCTCACTTTGGCAGATGCCCCTCATTTACCATCGTTGAGATTGAGGAAGGAAAACTTAAAAAAAAAGAGAAAATTACCAACCCTGGTCATCATCCAGGTTTTTTGCCAGATTTTTTCCAGAAGCAAGGTGTTGAGTGCATTGTCTGTGGAGGAATGGGGCAACGTGCGCAGGAGCTTTTTGCTCAAAAAGATATTGAAGCTATCCTGGGTGTTCAAGGAAAAATAGACGAGGTTGTTGATGAATTTTTAAAAGGTAAGCTTAAAGGGGGAAATAGCCTTTGCCAGCCAGGAAAAGGGAAAGGTTACGGTATACCAAAAACTGAAATCTGACAGACCGAAGCTACTCCCAAATAGGCACAATCACTGGAAATCCTCTTATACTGTCAACAACAACTTCAATTCCATAAACCTTCCTTATAAGCTGGGCATCTATTGCCTCTCTTTTGCCTTCTCCATATATTCTACCATTCTTCATGGCAATAAATCTATCTGCATAGCGAAGGGCAAGGTTGATATCATGCATTACAGCTATTGAAGTGATATTCCTCTGGTGTGTTATTTTGTTTAGCATTCTCATCACCTCAAACTGGTTTTTTATGTCAAGGTTGTTTGTGGGCTCATCCAACAAAAGTATCCGTGGCTCCTGGACCAGAGCTCTCGCCAGTATAACTTTCTGCAGCTCACCTCCGCTAAGCTCTCTGGTGAGCTTCAAAGAAAATTTTTCAATCCCCATCAACTTTAAAGTATCCTCCACCAGCTTAAAATCCTTTTCACTGGCTGCCCACCTTATATGAGGTTTTCTTCCAAGTAAAACAGTATCAAACACACTCATAAAGTTGCTACTTGCATTTTGGGGGACATATCCTGTTCTCCTGGCTATTTCTTCAATTCCAAGTGATTCTAAAAGCACATCCTCAATCACAACCACCCCTTTTCTTGGTTTTAAAATCCCATTCATGCACCTTAAAAGAGTTGACTTTCCAGCACCATTTGGTCCCAGAATAACTACAACCTCACCCTCTTCCGCTTCAAATTTTACCCCTTTAAGGACAGGAGTGCTGTTATAAGAAAACTCAACACCATCTACCTTTAGCATCATCTTAAATTCCCCCCTTTGTTCTCACAAGTAGATAAATGAACATTGGAGCGCCCATAAATGAAGTAAGCACCCCCACAGGCAAAAGGGCAGGAGCAATAATTATTCTTGCCAGAGTATCGGAGCTAACAAGTAAAAGAGCACCGAAAAGTGCTGAGCTTGGGATTAAAAACCTGTGGTCTCCTCCTATTAAAAGTCTGATTGCATGAGGGGAAACAAGACCGATAAAGCCAATTATACCAACAAGTGACACGGCAATACTGGTTACAAGTGATGCAAGAGGATTTCTCAAGATGCACTGTAGCACCGCACCAGAAACCGCCAGACCTGCCCCAA